>CALWNA010000215.1 GCA_944382505.1 uncultured Lachnospiraceae bacterium | reverse complement strand
AAATAGTTCCCTTTTTATTTGCTTTCCATTCTCCGGTACACCATTTTGAAATCCCCATATAATCATAATAAATGGTAATGTTACGAATATTATTTTCAATAGCGTATTCCATTGCGGCCATAGCACCATATATTTCTCCCGCAACATTTCGCATTGTCGACATTTCCTTGTCTTGAAAGGAATCGGACAAATGAATTTCTCTGCCGTTGTAAAACATAACTACGCCATAACCAAATTCTTCGGTTTCCACATTATAACTGCCATCCACATAAGCTGCGGCTTTGACGGCATTCGAAAAAGGTATATCTGCGTCAGGCGCTGTTTCATTGGAAAAAGGCATTTTTGAGTCCTTGGTATGCTCCATATCAAAAAGGCTTAATTGCTTGCCGTCCCAGCCCAAATAAGCGTAAGCGTCGGACAGATTTTGGAAACTTTTGTATAATGCCCCCGGATAACCGTCCACACTTGCTTTACACTCTTCCCATGTTTCGAAAATGCCGGTTGTCATACCGACTTTAACTGCGTAATATTTTTGTGCCATTCGTGTTTCCTTTCATTCTGGAATTTTGTAAAAACTGTTTTTCGTAAAATTTATAATCAATTACCTGCATCTTTTTTCTTTTTCGTTGTTTTCTGCTTCCATGGGTTTCCTTCTTCCGGATCGGTCGGATCCCAACCGGATTTCGGATTGGATTTTTTGATTTTTTTAATCTCAGGAAGCGGTATTGGTGATTCCTCTCCCGGTTCACTGTAAATGTTGACTGTTGTTCCCTCATTGCAGTTCGTATAAATCCATTTAATGTCTGCTGCACGGAATCTGACACAGCCAAGGGAGGCAGGCTCTCCGAGTTTATTGTATTCCCATGATTCCAAAGTATCGCAGCTTGGCTCCAGATAAGGAACGGAATGTAACATAATCTGACCATAAATTCTTACCGCATATTGTGCGTAAGTTCCGTCGACCATAAGCCGCCAGCGGTATTTGTCGGATATTTCAAAAACTCCTAAAGGAGTCGAATCTTCTTCCAATCCGGTTGAACAGACAAATGCTTTATAAGGAATTGTGTGACGCCCGTCTTTGTCCATGCCATAAATAACGGCAAAATTCTCTGCCCGGTTCACTCTTATCATATAAGGATGTTCAGCATCAAAATTGATTAATTTTTTCGGATTTTGTGTCGTTGTTTCTTCAGCAGTCGTCTCGCTGACAGTTGTTTCATTGTCAGTTGTCTTTTCATTATCTGTTTCTTCAACAGTAATGTCTTCCATAGAAGATTCTTCATTCTCAGAAAAACCGGTGGTTGCTTCTGAATCATTTGCGGAAGAGGATTCTGCATGGGAACTGTTATTGTTTGATGCTATTAAAATAAAAAGTGCAAAAAATAGTAAAACCACACCGGCTATGATATTCCATTGTACATGTCGCACTGATTTTTTTAAGTTTATCATTTTGTATCTCCGTAATAGTTTCTTAAGTATATGCATATTTTATATTCTAATAGAATGAATTGCAAGAGAAGAAATATAAGTTCCAAAAGTATGCAAAATTTGTAGTTTTTAGAATGGCATATTTATTGACGGGAGGAATGGTATTTGTTATTATTTTGTAATGTAGAAATAAATGCTATAACATTGGAAGGAGAATTCGGATGGGATATACAAAACAAAAAATTTTAAATATGGCAGAAACAGAAGAAGTAGAATTTATAAGACTGCAGTTTACAGATCTTTTCGGAACGTTAAAAAATGTTGCGATTACAAAAAGTCAATTAGCAAAAGCGTTGGATAACAAGATTATGTTTGACGGTTCATCCATTGAAGGATTTGCGAGAATTGAAGAGTCAGATATGTACCTTTATCCTGATTATGATACATTTGAAATATTACCGTTTCGACCGCATCAGGGAAAAGTTGCAAGAATGATTTGTGATGTATACAAACCCGATGGTACACAGCTTGAAAATGATCCGAGATTTATTTTAAAGAAAGTGATAAAAGAAGCGGCAGATATGGGCTACACATTCAATGTGGGACCGGAATGTGAATTTTTCCTGTTTCATACAGATGATAATGGAAATCCGACCACAATTAGTCATGAGAAGGGAGGATATTTCGATCTGGGACCCACAGATTTGGGGGAAAATGCCCGTCGTGAAATGGTTTTGAATCTTGAGGAGATGGGATTTGAAGTAGAAGCATCTCATCATGAAGTGGCTCCGGCACAGCATGAAATAAACTTTAAATATGGCGAAGCTCTCGAGACTGCCGATAAAATTATGACATACAAACTGACAGTTAAGACGATTGCAAAACGTCACGGATTATATGCTTCATTTATGCCAAAGCCAAAATACGGTGTCTGCGGCTCAGGCATGCATATTAACATGTCTTTATTTAAAAATGGCGAAAATGCTTTTGTAGATGAGAATGATGAAAATGGATTAAGTGATATCGCTTATAGCTTCATAGCAGGTCTGATGGAGCATATGAGAGGCATGACTGCAATAACAAATCCTATTGTAAACTCATATAAGAGACTGATACCGGGGTATGAAGCACCTACGTATATTGCATGGTCCGCTACCAACAGAAGTCCTTTAATCAGAGTTCCGGCAGCAAGAGGAATGGGAACCAGAGTGGAATTGAGATGTCCTGACTGTGCCGCAAATCCATATCTTGCCATTGCTATATGTCTTGCCGCAGGTCTTGACGGCATTAAGAGAGGACTTAAACCTGTCGAAAGTGTACAGAAAGATATATATGCAATGACAGACGAAGAGAGAGAAGAAGCAGGGATTAAAAATCTCCCGAAAAATCTCTTTGAAGCGATTGAAGAAATGAAGAAGTCAGAATTTGTAAAAGACGTTCTTGGAAAAGATGTTTATAAGAAATACATTCGTGCCAAATCAAAAGAATGGATGGAATATTCATCACAGGTTACCGATTGGGAGATTGAAAGGTACTTGGGACGTATCTAGTGAACGCATTTGTGGGGATTGAGTAAAATTGCGGAGGAATAAAGTTGGCAGGAATTATAGTGGCATTTCCCAAACC
>CALWNA010000214.1 GCA_944382505.1 uncultured Lachnospiraceae bacterium | reverse complement strand
TCTATATTGCTCCGGTCATTACGCGTCCAATTCATAATCTCCTCACCCTGTTTCCAGGAAACAAGATAAATATGTTTAGAGATATTCCTGTATGTTTCCCATATACGGAAAGCATTCAGCCTATCTTTGTAAAGTGTACCAATCAAGAAATATGGCTGTAAAAAGCAAAGATTTATAATATCCTCTTCATTTACGGGGGAATCAAAAATAAGAGCCGACATATTTGTAGTTATCTGATAGGAAAAGAGTTCCTTCCTGGTCAAAAATTTTACTTTTTCAGGAAGATGTTCTTTTTCTTCTACTTTAAAACGTCCCAAGGTAAGTAACAATTTACGATAAAGTTCTTTTTCCTGCACATAAATGGACAACTTATCAAGTTGCATACTATGACATATTTCATAAGGCAGCCACTCATTACTGTCAGGTCCCATAATCAAGATTATTTCTTTGATTTGCGGCTGAGAAGATAAATAGAAAACTAAATTATTCATAGTTTAACGTCTCCTTATTTTTTCAAGACAATGATATAAATGTTCTCCAAATTCCACTACATGGCAATTAGCAAGTAATTTGTATAAAAAAGGATACCTTAAACATTGTAGATAAATAATCATATCCATGCTGGGACTTAGCGCATGACGATAATGACTTATATAACAGCGGGGAATGGAAGCGCATAAAATATGCAATTTCTGTGTAAGTTCTTTTCGCACAGCCGGCTTTGCAACAAACATAGACCAACGAATAAATATCATCATCATATGAATAATATAACTGATTTCTGTTTTCCCCCAATTATTTTCCAAAGCGTAGAGTAATGTGTTTGAGAACACAGGTATAATATCTAATCGGGCTGTTCCTGACAAAGCTGTCGTCTGACTACCAGAATTTATTCGATAGAAAAAGCCAGCATTTTCAACCATGATGCAACGTCTGGCCCAGTAAAAAAGATAGAAATGAGGAAATACATCTTCCCATTTTACTCCCTCAGGGAAGGAAAAATTATGTTTCCTTAAAAAAGCAGTATTCCAGACCATTCGGTTTATATTAGCTTCTAATGCATACATTTCCGGTGCTTCCGATGGACATATCACATGAGATTTGGAAAATATATTTTTTAGAAGCTCTTCATCCATCCATTGCTCGTATTTACAAGTCGCCATATTATATACTTGTGGAAGCATAAAAATAATATCGACATCCTCAGTTTCTGCAGAAAGAGCTTTGGTTACGGATTCAATTGTCCTTGGCATCAGACAGTCATCACTATCAAGAAATTCTGTATAAGGAGTGTTTACGTAGCGCATACCATAATTTCTTGCCGCACCTTGTCCCGCATTTTTTTGAAAAAGATAAGAAAACATCTCAGGATGAGCATTGACATATTTTAGTGCAATATTGCTACTTGAATCTGTTGATCCATCATCAACTAATATAACCTTAAAACTTTTACAAGTTTGATATAAAAGACTGTCAAGACATTGATTGAGATATCTTTCCGCATTATAAATTGGGATTATTATTGTTATTAATGCTTGTTCGACCATATTGGTGTCCCCTCTTTAATCTTTGAATATTAACCCAGCAATATTGCCGCTCTATCCAGAGCAGCCTCTATCACCTGGTCCATATCATAGTACCTGTATTCTCCCAGTCTGCCCCCGAAAACAACATGATTTTCAGAAGCAGCAAGCGCACGATATTTCTGATATAACCGATTATTTTTTTCATCATTGACCGGATAATACGGCTCCTGATCCCGATTCCATTCGCTGCTGTATTCCCTGCTGATCACTGTTTTCGGCTGCTGCCCAAAAACAAAATGTTTATGCTCTATGATGCGGGTATACGGTGTTTGTGCATCAGTATAATTCACCACGGCATTCCCCTGATAATTCTCCATATCGAGGATTTCATTTTCAAACCTGACACTGCGATATTGCAGTTCACCCAGACTGTAGGAAAAATATGCGTCAATCGATCCCGTATAGATCACCATGTCCGCAAGTGAGTTAAATGCCTCCTTATCAGACAGATAATCTGTCCCAAGCCGCACCTCTGTATTCCCGAGCAGTGAGGATACTAGTTTGGTATAGCCCTCCACAGGAATTCCCTGGTAGCGAGCATTAAAATAATTATTGTCATACGTAAATCTTACCGGAAGACGGCGGATAATGAATGGCGGAAGCTCCCTGCAAGGACGGCCCCACTGTTTTTCTGTATACCCCTTTACCAGCTTTTCATAAATGTCAGTTCCGACGAGACTGATCGCCTGTTCTTCCAGATTCTGCGGCTCTATGATATGTGCTTCCAAACGCTGCTGCTCAATGATTTTTCTTGCCTCTTCCGGCCTGCTGATCCCCCACATTTTCTGGAAGGTATTCATATTAAAGGGAAGGTTATAATATTCTCCCTTGTAATTGGCTAAAGGGCTGTTGGTAAAGCGGTTAAATTCTCCAAAGCGGCAGATATATTTCCATATTTCTTTATTATTCGTATGAAAGATATGGGCTCCGTAACGATGAACGTCAATCCCTTCTATTTTTTCTGTATAAACATTCCCTGCAATGTGATCCCGTTTTTCTATAACCAGACATTTTTTACCTGCTTCCATTGCCTGACGCGCAAAGACC
>CALWNA010000213.1 GCA_944382505.1 uncultured Lachnospiraceae bacterium | reverse complement strand
CAGTACCACAAGCCGGACAGACATGATTACGACGTTCCAATTTAAAGTAAATATGCATTTCCTTACTGTCAGATTCCACATTTGTTATAATTAAGTCTTCCATTTCCAGGATATTTGAGATAAAATAATTATTAGGAATAGGAAAGTCTCCTGTCGGTTTTATTGTGGTGATTTAATTATAAAGGATATGGGCTCCTGTGCCTACTTTTTTATGTAAAAATGAAAGAAGCTCTAAACCTTACCCCCAAGTAAAGTTTAGAGCCAATAAAAATGCTCTAAACCTTACCTCCCTGTAAAGTTTAGAGCATTTTATTTACTCAAAATCTAAAAATCTGTCTTTAAAAGCTTTTACATTCTCCGACACATTACCACTATATACAGCAGAACCTGCCACGATAACATTTGCTCCCGCATCTAAGGGAATACACACATTATCCAACTTAACACCGCCATCAACCTGAATCAGAGTATCCAGATGATACTCATGAACGATTGCACGAACCACTTCTATCTTTTCCGTACATTCATCAATATAAGACTGTCCGCCGAATCCCGGATGAACCGTCATGATAAGAATCATCTCCACCTTGTCGATATATGGAACAATATCTTCCACTGCAGTTTCCGGATTGCAGGCAAGTCCTGCCATAAGTCCTTCTCCATGAATGGCATCAATTGTAGCCTGAATATCTTCGCAGGCTTCTACATGTACGGTCAAGAGATTTGCGCCTGCATCCTTAAAAGCTTTCACATATCGGATCGGCTCCTCTATCATTAAATGAACATCAAAAAATTTCTCTGTACATTTTCTTGCCGCCTTTACAACAGGAACTCCGATAGAAATATTGGGAACAAACATTCCGTCCATCACATCCACATGAATCCAGTCGCATCCCGCCTCATCTATTTTTCTGATGTCCCGTTCAAGATTTGCAAAATCTGCTGAAAGTATTGATGGCGATAATTTAATCATACCGTTTCTCCTTGTCCTTTAATTCCCCATACATCAACTTATAGTTTTCATATCTGCCGGGTGATATTTTTCTTTCCTGCAACGCTTTTTTTATCTGACAATCCGGTTCGTTTATATGAGCGCAACCCACAAATCTGCACCGGTTTTTATATTGTATAAACTCGGGAAAGCAATCCTCCAGCTTTTCCTTTGTCATTCCGGGAACAAACAGAGAGCTGAATCCCGGTGTATCAAATACATAAGAGCCTTCACCAATGTTAAAAATTTCCGAATGTCTTGTCGTATGCCGGCCCCTGCCTATTTTTTTACTGACAGCACCGGTTTCCATCTTATAATCTTCTGCCAACGCATTTAATATGGAGGATTTCCCAACCCCCGATGGTCCGGCAAAAACGGTGCTTTTCCCTTTCAATGCCGCTTTCACCTTTTCAATCCCCCGGTTTTGTGCCGCACTGGCAAACATTACCCGATATCCGGCACCGACATAAATCTTTTTTAATTCCTCAATGAACGTTTCTTCACCCATATCTGTTTTGTTAAAACAGATGATTGTCTCAATATTCTGAAACTCCATCATCACGAGAAATCTGTCCAAAAGATTTAAATTGGGATCAGGTTTCTTCACAGCAAACACAATCATTGCCTGGTCTATATTTGCCACTGCCGGGCGGATAAGTTCATTCTTCCTTTCCAATATGCGAGTAATATTGCCTTGCTTCTGTTGCTCATCAATAATATCTATTTGCACATTATCTCCAACCAAAGGCTTTATACTCTTATTTCTGAATATTCCTTTCGCCTTACATTCATATATTCCCTGTTTTTCGATATAAACATAATAGAATCCGGCGATTCCTTTTATTATTTTTCCCTGCATTAATATCCTTTGCCTATCTTAAGGATTCTATTTCAATCTAACTGTGTCTTCTTTCACTATTTTGCCGTTGATCAGTAACTCTATGGTCGCTTTTCCCTTTGTGTCTCCGGTCAATTCGATTGTAAAATCCTCTGTCCATTTAGAAACATCTGAGTATTCCTCAGGTACGTTCTGCGCCAGCCCATTCAATAACACAGATACGGAACCCTGTGTAATAGGCTCTCCTGTTTCATCCAGTAAATCTTCCAGTGCAAACGTATATGTTGCGGAATATTTTCCACCATTTTCAGGTCCCAGACTTACAACCAATCCTATGGTTGTACCTAACGGTGCTGTCCCTCCGGACTTGACCGTCTGCCTGATAACATATCCCTTTTCCACAGTATCACTATACTCATATCTCACCGAACCCACGTCAAAATTTGCCGCAGTAATTTTTTCTTCAGCGGTTGCCTCTTCTTTATTTAAAACATTTGGAATTGTCCCCACTTGTACTTCGCCGGTACTCTGTTGTCCACGGCTTACGGTCAATTTGATTACATCATTTTTGGAAACGGACGCCTTCTCGCTTGGAGAACATGAAATCACAGTGCCAATGGTCTTGCTGCTGTACTCATAAGTCGCTTCCCATTTTAATCCGAGTTCTTCCAGCGTGTCCGTTGCATCTTCCAGTTCCGCATCTTCAATTTCCTCCGGAATCTGTATTTTCTCTGCTCCTTTGCTCAAAGTCAATATAACCGTTTTATTTTTTTCAATAACATCTCCGGCAGTTTCTGATTGGGCAACAATATAGTCCTCCGGAAACTGATCGCTGTACACCATTTCTGATTCATACTTATATCCAAGGTTATTTTCATGAAGTATTTTTTCCGCCTCATCTGCCGATATGCCCACGACATTCGGAACAACTGTCATATAAGGGTCAATCGTTTCACTTTCACTTTCATAAGAGTTTTTTGAAACTTTAACACTATTGTTCACCCAGAACGCTGTTATAATCACGGCAACAGCAACAAGTGCCAGAATTCCCACAACAACGCCGCCGATTGTGACAATTTTATCCATTTTCGGATTTACTGCATCGATATCATTATCAATATCTTCCTGCTCTTCTGTCTTTTTAATAACACCCGATTCTTTTCTTATCTGATTGATCTCATCGTCCGTAATCATAACCGTAGAGCCGCCGGACGGCGTCTCGTCCAACTGGACAAAATCCACATTTGGTTCTGACAATGCCCTTTTTAAGTCTGCTATTAGTAATGATATTTTGGGATATCTTTTTTCTGCTTTATTCTGTGTGCATTTTAAAACAATCTTCTCCATGCTTACCGCTATGTCCGGTATGTATTCCCTGATGCTCGGAACATTACTCTGAATATGCTTTAAAGCAATAGATACTGTCGAATCGCCATCGAAGGGAACTTTTCCTGTCAGCATTTCAAACATTGTAATACCGAGGGAATAAATATCGCTCTTTTCGTCCACATATTGCCCGCCTGCCTGTTCCGGACTGATATAATGAACAGAACCCATAGCATTTCCATTGATGGTGTTTGCAGAAGCTGCCCTTGCAATCCCAAAGTCTGTAACCTTTACCTTCCCCTCTCTGGAAATCATTATATTTTGCGGTTTAATATCCCGGTGTACAATCTGATTATTATGCGCACATTCAATACCGTTCGCTATCTGTATCGCTATGCTGATTGTTTCTTTGACGGAAAGCTGTCCTTTTTTTTGAATATAACTTTTCTAAGTAATGTATTCATTGTCTTCTTTTACTATGTTATACTGTCAGTCATCCTCTCCTACGTCATCCTCAGTGACTATATTCGGATGGATAAGACTTGCGGCAGACTGCGCTTCCACCCTGAATTTGGAGACAAAATTTTTATCTTTGCTGTATTCTGTTTTTAAGACTTTAATGGCAACATTTCTATTCAGTTTATGATCTTTTGCTTTGTAGACGTTTGACATCCCGCCGGCGCCTACTCTGCTCAATATTTCATAACGATTATTAATAAAAGTTCCTTTTTCTATCATTTATTTACACCTCATCCATTTCAGGTTCAATAAGAATTGCTGATATATTATCTTTGCCGCCGTTTTCGTTTGCCTGGTCAATCAGGCGGCGGACTGCCTCCTCTATGCTGTCGCTGTTATTAATTATTTTTTTAATGTCATAATCCTCTACCATATTGGTAAGTCCATCCGAACAGAGCAGCAATTTATCCCCTTTTTCTATTTCTATCTCGAAAATATCAGGTGTTGATGTGTTGTCTTCTGCCACACCGATTGCTTTTGTTATTACATTCTTTTTGTAATGAGTTCTCGCTTCTTCCTTTTCAATCATTCCCATTCTGACCATATCTTCCACCAGGGAATGATCCCTTGTAATCTGTTGTATTTCTTTGTTAATAAGATACAATCGGCTGTCACCCACGTTTGCAATATAAACATGATTTCCCACCAGTGTCGTTGCCACAAAAGTGGTTCCCATTCCATCATAATCCCTGTTGGACATTGCCATATCATATATGTCTTTATTGATGGATATAATGCCTGAATCAAGAATATTTGCAGGGTCTGTCATATGCGTTGTGCACACATATCTGACGAATTTTTCAATTGCAACTCTTGACGCAACGTCACCGGCTTTATGACCACCCATTCCATCTGCCACAATGAAAAGATTCTGAAGTTTTCCCACACTCTCTGTTGAAACAAATATGCTGTCCTGGTTAATTGTACGCATTAGGCCTACATCCGTTTTACCAAAGGAATTTATCTTATTTTGATTCATTCAGTTCCTCCCTTCTGCTTTTCATCGTTTCATTTCTGAGCTGTCCGCAGGCACCGTTGATATCCCTGCCCATTTCTCTTCTTATAGTAACATTTATCTTGTTTTTTTCAAGTACGGATTTAAACTGTAAAACTGCCCTTCTGTCCGTCTGCACAAAATCCCTTTCTTTAATCGGATTCACCGGAATCAGATTTACATGACAATTTATGTCTTTTACCAACGCCGACAATTTTTCCGCTTCCTCTGTTGTGTCATTGACGCCTGCCACCAAACTGTACTCAAAAGTAATCCGTCTTCCTGTTTTATCAAAATAATATCTGCATGCATCCAACACCTGTTCCATGGAATATTTGTTGGCAATCGGAAGCAATTCCTTTCTTGTATTGTCATCTGAGGCATGAAGAGACAATGCCAGTGTGATCTGGGGATGTATATCCGCCAGTTTTTTTATTTCCGGTACCAGACCACAAGTAGAAAGCGTAATATTTCTCTGGCTTATATTGGCTCCATTTTCATCTGAAATCAACTGTATAAATTGAACAACATTTTCAAAATTATCCAGAGGCTCTCCGCTTCCCATTAAAACAATATTGGACACTCTTTCATTGATGTCTTTTTCAATCTGATATATCTGTTCCAACATCTCAGAAGGTTGTAAATTTCTTTCCAATCCGTTCAGTGTAGACGCACAAAATCTACACCCCATTCTGCAGCCGG
>CALWNA010000212.1 GCA_944382505.1 uncultured Lachnospiraceae bacterium | reverse complement strand
GGTGGTAAGTGCGTATCTTTGTCTCATTATACGTCTTTCGCTTCACAGGTCCGAAGGTTTTTTCAAAGATTTCCATCAGTTCCTTATCTCCTGCGTAAGAATCCTGATACTCCGTCCTTTTATTGCGAACGACAGCCTGACTTGCCACATCATACGCTGCGTTAAAATTCGTATCCGTCTTTATGTGCATATAATTTTCAACTTCATTCCATGGAACTGTAAATCCGGCGCCGTTGGCACAAAATACTGATCCGGTAGGATTTTTAACGTCCAATTCACTGTCATATCCCTTTTGTTCTATTATCTCTTCCGCATTATGACAAGGTGCATATCCCTTAAACTTTAAGGTCAGACTTCCTTTTCCGTGACTGTATTCGTTAACTTCATTGATATAATCTCTCATAGTGGACACAGGAGCATACCCCGTAAGGATACTTGTTTCTCCGTTAGTTTCCGGCAAATTGACATTTCCTTGCATCTGACTGATGTCCGTCATCGCCCGTCCGATATTTTCATCAGGTACTTCCAAAACAAAATCATAATAAGGCTCCAACAATACAGACTTCGCTTTCTTAAGTCCCTGCCTTACCGCCCTATATGTTGCCTGTCTGAAATCTCCGCCTTCTGTATGTTTTAAATGTGCTTTTCCTGCAATCAAAGTAAAATGAATATCCGTAACAGGGGATCCGGTAAGAACACCTCTGTGCTCCTTTTCTGCCAAGTGTGTCATAATAAGTCTCTGCCAGTTTCTGCTCAAAAAACTTTCACTAACATTACTTTCAAAGGTAATGCCACTTCCCGGCTCTCCCGGTTCCAGCAGCAAATGTACCTCAGCATAATGTCTTAGTGGTTCGAAATGCCCCACACCTTCCACTGTATCTGCAATGGTCTCTTTGTACAAAATCTTGCCGGCGCCAAAGTCCACATTCAGGTCAAATCTTTCTTTTATCATCTGCTTTAAAACCTGTATCTGAATCGGCCCCATAACATTGGCCGTTATTTCTTTCGTCTCGTCATTCCAGTTTAATTTCAGTGTCGGATCTTCCTCCTCCAACTCTTGAAGTTTCGGAAAAACCTGATTTGTATTTACATCTTTTGGCAAAAGAACACTGTATGACAAAACCGGTAACAGATTTGGTTCTTCTGATTCTTTCTCAAATCCCAGACCTTGTCCGGAATAGGTTTTTGCAAGCCCTGCGATTGCACAGATTTCTCCCGCCTCCACTTTCTGTACTGCCCGATATTTTTCGCCGGAATAAATTCGTATATCATTTACTTTTTCACTCCAGTATTCACCATCGGTTTCACCTTCAATTACATCCCGTACATTCAGGCTTCCTCCTGTAATTTTCATATATGTGAGACGGTTGTTATCGCTGTCCTTGCCTATTTTAAATACTTTTGCCCCAAACTCCTCGTGAAATAACGGCTCAAATGTGTATTTATTGATGCCTTCAAGAAGTTCTTCCACACCTTTTATCTTTAATGCCGAGCCAAAATATACAGGAAACAACTTTCTTTCATAAACAAGATTCGATATGATTTCGTCATCTATGATTCCATCTTCCATATATTTTTCAAGCACATCCTCGTCACACATTGCAATGCTTTCATAATCTAATTCCTTCTCAGAAAAATCCACAATATTATCTGTCAATCGCTTCTTAATGTTACTCATTGAAAACTCTTTGTTCGTGCCGGGCATATCCATTTTATTGACAAAAATAAAGGTAGGAACATGATACCTTCCAAGAAGTTTCCATAAAGTCTCTGTATGTCCCTGAACACCTTCACTGCCACTTACCACTAAAATAGCATAATCAAGCACTTGCAGAGTTCTTTCCATCTCTGCAGAAAAATCCACATGCCCCGGGGTGTCAAGCAATGTAATTTCCATATCCTCATAATGCATAACCGCCTGCTTTGAAAATATGGTAATTCCCCGCTCACGCTCCATATCAAAGTTGTCCAAATATGCATCTTTGTGGTCTACGCGCCCTGGTTTTTTAATTTTTCCTGTCAAATATAATACTGACTCAGATAATGTGGTTTTTCCACCATCCACATGAGCCAGTATGCCTAAAGTTATCCTTTTCATATTATGTTCACCACTTTTTAAGACTTGCTCACAAGTCATACAAATCATCTCATTTTTCTTACATTGTAGCGTACGTTGTGATGTACGTCAACGGTGACAGTTAACATACGCATTTCATCAATGTAAATGAATATGCGGTAAAATATATCGTTGGTCATTCCATAAATGATATTACCGAAAAAGTATATACCAGACGAGAAGTTGACTGGCTTATAGAAGAAATGCAAAAAATAAAATAACCTGTTATATTGGTTTTATAATTGACTAACATTCTTAAATATAATGTATTTAACGAGGGAACCGAAGGGGCGATTGGCTGAAGCCGTCTACTTGCAAAAGAAAGGCGGTGATATTATGGATACATATGAAGAATTTATGATTATAATATCCGTTGCCGGATTAATCATAGCAATCTTAACGTATCACGACAATAAAAAATAGTCGTCCTTGTTCTTTGGTCAAGTAGGACGACTATTAATTAATAATCAACCAAAAGACCGAGACGGCTAGCCTTGACCTAGCTTTCGGTTCTCTTGTTAAGTACATTATAAACTATATTATTTTATTTTTCAACCCACAATAAATTTAAGGACGGCGTAAATTTACTGTCAGTTAAAGCAAGGCATATTCCGCCTG
>CALWNA010000211.1 GCA_944382505.1 uncultured Lachnospiraceae bacterium | reverse complement strand
CATTGCGAAAGAAAATAAAATATGTAACTATCTTGATATTCCGATTCAGCATGCCAGTGACAGTATTTTAAAAAAAATGGGCAGAAAAACAACGAATCATCAGTTAAGAAAAGTGATATCAGAGCTGAGAAGACGGATTCCCGATATTGTTCTCCGTACAACATTGATTTCAGGTTTTCCGGGAGAAACAGAGCAGGATCATCAGATAACCATGAATTTTGTAAAAGAAATTCAGTTTGAAAGACTCGGTGTTTTCACATATTCAGCAGAGGAAAATACGCCGGCAGCCACAATGAAAAATCAGATTGATGAAAAGATAAAAGAACAGCGCCGTAATGAGATCATGGAGTTACAACAGGATATCGTATTTGTCAACGCAGAGAAATACATCGGAAAAACTTATATTGCTATGATAGAGGGACGTATTTCCGGTGAAAATGCCTATATGGGACGTACTTATATGGATGCCCCGGGCGTGGACAGCAATATTTTTATTGTCACGGATGAAGAATTAATGACCGGAGATTTTGTAAGGGTAAAAGTTACCGGAAATCACGATTACGATCTTATTGGCGAAATTTGCAGCTAGACAGGAGGATATATGAATTTACCAAACAAACTTACGATATTCAGAGTGCTTTGCATACCACTGTTTGTTGTGGTGATGCTTGTTGATCTTATTCCCTATAACAATTTTATTGCTGCTGCAATATTTGTCATAGCGTGCCTTACAGATTTTCTTGATGGAAAAATTGCAAGAAAATATAATTTAGTGACAAATTTTGGGAAATTTATGGATCCTCTGGCAGATAAATTACTTGTGTGTTCTGCGCTGATATGCCTAAGCGGAGTTAAGATACCGGAATGGATTGTGATTATTATTATCAGCAGAGAGTTATTTATAAGCGGGTTCAGAGTTCTGGCCGCAGACCGGGGAATTGTCCTTGCTGCGGGCTGGTGGGGAAAATTAAAAACAGCATTTCAGATGGTTATGATTATTGTCCTTATTATTGATATCCCCCTGAAAGCATTTGATATCATTGGATGGGCTTTAATCTGGATTTCTCTTGCACTCACAATTATTTCTATGATTGATTATGTCGTTAAAAATATTGAAGTGCTGAGAAATTAATATAAAACGGGCGAAAAATACTTTTGCGTGTTTTGCCCGTTGCCATATGGGTGGGTGTCTGCGGATGTACCCCTATTTGTTATAACAAAGTAAAGGGGGAAGCACTTGTCGGGTGTACCACTCTTTCGTAAATTACAATAAGAAAATGGAGGAAAAATCATGTTAGCGTATGAACAGTTGACGAAAGAAGAATTACAAAAAGAACTGAAGTCTTTAAAGAAAGAATATCAGAAAATATGTGCATCAGATATTTCTCTGGATATGTCCAGAGGAAAACCGGGACCGGAGCAATTAGATTTGTCCATGGGAATGTTTGATGTATTTAACAGCCACTCGGAAATTAAAGCTTCTGACGGAGTAGATTGCAGAAATTATGGCGTTATGGATGGTCTGCCGGAAGCAAAGCAGATGATGGCGGATATTATGGATACGGATCCGGAACATGTTATTGTATATGGAAATGCCAGCCTGAATGTAATGTATGATACTGTTGCGAGATCTTTTACCCATGGAGTTATGGGAGCTACTCCCTGGTGCAAATTGGATAAGGTGAAATGGCTTTGTCCTGTTCCGGGATATGACAGGCACTTTTCAATTACAGAATACTTTGGAATAGAAATGATTAATGTTCCGCTTCTTGCGGATGGCCCTGATATGGATATGGTAGAAAAACTGGTAAGTGAGGATGCGTCAATTAAAGGAATCTGGTGTGTTCCTAAGTATTCCAATCCTACCGGGATATCTTATTCCGATGAAGTTGTAAGAAGAATGGCAAATTTAAAGCCTGCTGCCGAAGATTTCAGGATTTTCTGGGACAATGCCTATGCGGTTCATCATTTGTATGAAGAAAATGAAAAACAGGATAAAATATTAGATATCATAAAGGAATGTGAAAAAGCAGGCAATCCGGATATGGTATATGAGTTTGCATCCACATCAAAAATTACTTTTTCCGGTGCAGGAGTTGCGGCAATTGCAGCATCAAATGCAAATTTAAGTTTTATCAGAGAGCAGATGACTGTTCAGACAATCGGTTTTGATAAGATTAATCAATTAAGACATGCAAGATTTTTTAAAAACTTCGAGGGTATTCAGAATCACATGATGAAACATGCTGAAAAAATGAGACCTAAATTTCAGGCAGTATTGTCAATGCTTGAAAAGGAACTGAAGGATACCGGTATAGCAACATGGACAAATCCAAGGGGAGGTTATTTTATTTCTCTGAATATTATGAAAGGATGCGCCAAAAGGGTCGTTGGAATGTGCAAGGATGCCGGAATGGTTCTGACAGGTGCCGGAGCAACATATCCTTATAAAAACGATCCGGATGACAGTAATATTAGAATTGCGCCGTCTTATGCCACACCGGAAGAATTAATAGAGGCCAGCAAGGTTTTAATTGTGTGTACAAAAATAGCTGCAATTGAAAAATTACTGGAAAAATAATATAAAAATAAACCGGAAAATAAACAGGAAATGTATTTGAGAGATTTTTATTGTTTTTTATGTAATAGGAAATCAGAAAAATGTGTTTGTGCCCGGTTTCAAGTTATGGAAAAAGCTGTTATTGAATTGTCCTCCACAAGTCAGACTTAAAATCTGACTTGTGGAGGACGGTTTATACGACAGCATTTTTTATGTTTAAGAGATATGAAGCAAATCATATTTTCTATAAATGCAGCAGATATAAGTTGCATATTGATTGAAGAGAAAGTATAATAAATAGTAAGAAGAAAAATTAAAACAATGACAGTAGTATTTATGCATTGGGATGTGGTGCAGATTTTGTCTCGAAGGACGTAAAAACTATTGACATAAGAGAATGAATATATTATGATATTAGCGTACGAACGTAAGTTCGAAAAGAGAAAGGAATATGATTATGAATAAAGATGATAAGTTAAAGGCGTTAGATGCTGCCATAGCACAGATTGAGAGACAGCATGGGAAAGGTTCTATTATGAAGTTAGGAGATCCGGGAAGCAAGATTAATGTGGAAACAATTCCAACAGGTTCCCTGAGTCTCGATTTGGCGCTTGGTTTAGGCGGTATACCCAAAGGGCGTGTTGTTGAAATATATGGACCGGAGTCAAGTGGTAAAACAACAGTTGCGCTTCATATGATTGCAGAAGTACAAAAAAGGGGCGGTGTGGCAGGATTTATAGACGCTGAGCATGCTTTGGATCCTGTATATGCAAAGGCAATCGGAGTAGATATTGATAATTTATATATATCACAGCCGGATTACGGTGAGCAGGCATTGGAAATAACAGAAACAATGGTTCGATCCGGCGCAGTGGACATTATTGTAGTGGATTCAGTTGCAGCGCTTGTTCCAAAGGCTGAAATTGATGGAGACATGGGAGACTCCCATATGGGACAGCATGCAAGACTTATGTCACAGGCATTAAGAAAGCTTACGGGTATTATGAATAAGACCGGATGTACCGTTGTTTTTATTAATCAGTTGCGAGAGAAAATCGGTGTTATGTTTGGTAATCCGGAGACAACTACCGGTGGCAGAGCACTTAAATTCTATGCTTCGGTCAGACTGGATGTCAGAAGAATTGAAACACTGAAAACAGGTGGCGAAATGGTCGGTAATCGAGCCAGAGTAAAAGTCGTTAAGAATAAAATTGCACCGCCATTTAAAGAAGCGGAGTTTGATATTATGTTCGGAAAAGGCATTTCAAGAGAGGGAGATATTCTTGATCTGGCGGCAAATTGCGGCATTGTCATTAAGAGCGGTTCCTGGTATGCGTACAACAATGAAAAGATTGGACAGGGACGGGAAAACGCAAAGAAATATTTCCTTGAGAATCCATCAGTTATGGAAGAAGTGGAGAATAAAGTCAGAGAATTTTATCATCTGCAGGGTGAGACAAAGACAGAAGATTCATCTGCGGATGATGTGATTCCCCCGGTAGAGTGATATGAGAGTTATAACCAGATTAGAACCGTATAACAATAGAATAAAGGTATATGTAAATCATGAAATATTTGCTGTTCTGTATAAAGGTGAAATTAAGAGATTTAACCTGAAACAGGGGATGGAAGTAAATGATGAATTATTCAATGACATTATGAATGTGCTTTACGCGAGGGCGAGAGAGCGGGCTTTATATTTGCTGGATCGTTCCTATAAGACAGAGAAAGAAATCAGGGACAAGCTTGCAGGGGGATATTATCCCGGACGGATTATAGAAAAAGTTGTAAAATATTTATCAGAGTATAATTTTATAAATGATGAGCGGTATGCCATATTATACATAGAATATAAGAGCGCGTCAAAAAGTAAAAAACAAATAGTGCAGGATTTGTACCGAAAAGGGATATCTGAGACGATGATTGCCGAGGCATTTGAAAAAAGTGATTTTTCGGATATAACATCTCTCAACAAAGTTATCGAAAAACGTATACAAAAATATGATATGAATGATATAAAAAGCATAAATAAGCTTTATCGATATTTGCTGGGAAAAGGTTACAAATATGGAGATGTTAAGCACTCCATATCAAAATATACGGATTCAGAATATTTTTAGAGGAGAAAAATAAAAATAAACACCAGATATCCTATAAATTTATATATGCAAATACAATATATTGTAATAATATGCTTGTTTCAAATACCGAACTGCTTGACATAACTTGGTTAATAAAGTAAAATAGGTTTGTTGTATTGTACAATGAAAATTTAATAAGGAGGTGCTCCTGTGAACGATACTACTTGGATTATCATAGTTGTTGTGATAGCCGTAGTCGTTGCTTTGATTTCTGCTTTTGTGGCAACACAGATTAGAAAACGTGTTGTTGAAAAGAAGATTGGTTCTGCAGAAGATAAAGCCCGGGAAATTATTGATGAGGCGATTAAATCAGCAGAAGCAAAGAAAAAAGAAGCTCTTTTAGAGGCAAAAGAAGAAAATCTGAAAACCAAGAATGAGCTTGATAAGGAAATCAAAGAGCGAAGAGCTGAAGTGCAGCGCTATGAAAAGCGAGTTCTTAACAAGGAAGAGGCAGTAGAGAGAAAAGCTGATTTACTTGAAAAGAAGGAAAACAGCATTAAAGTCAAGGAAGAATCATTGGCTGATGCTAAAGCGAAAGTAGATAAATTGAGCGAACAACGCGTACAGGAACTTGAAAGAATCTCCGGATTAACCTCCGAACAGGCAAAAGAATATTTATTAAAAACTGTTGAAGAAGAAATTAAAATTGAAACTGCAAAATTAGTTAAAGAGTTAGAAACTCAGGCAAAAGAAGAAGCAGACAAAAGGGCAAAGGAATTGGTAGTAAACGCCATTCAGAAATGTGCAACAGATCATGTTTCTGAGACAACGATTTCGGTAGTTTCACTTCCAAATGATGAAATGAAAGGCAGAATCATAGGCAGAGAGGGAAGAAATATCAGAACTCTTGAATCGCTGACAGGTGTTGATTTGATTATAGATGATACGCCGGAGGCTGTTGTTTTATCAGGATTTGACCCGATCAGACGGGAAGTTGCCAGAATTGCTCTTGAAAAATTGATTGTCGATGGACGAATCCAGCCGACAAGAATCGAAGAAATGGTTCATAAAGCTCAAAAAGAGGTTGATACCATGATTCGCGAAGAAGGGGAAGCGGCTACGCTTGAAGTGGGAGTGCATGGTATTCATCCGGAACTTGTTAAACTTCTTGGTAAAATGAAGTTTAGAACAAGTTATGGTCAGAATGCGCTTAAACATTCCATTGAGGTAGCACATCTCTCCGGTTTGCTTGCTGCTGAATTAGGACTTGATACGAGAGTTGCTAAGAGGGCGGGCTTATTACATGATATAGGTAAGGCAGTTGACCATGAAATGGAAGGTACGCATATACAACTTGGCGTTAATTTGTGTAGGAAGTACAAGGAGTCAGCGATTGTTGTGAATGCAGTTGAGGCACATCACGGTGATGTTGAACCGGAATCATTGGTTGCCTGCATTGTTCAGGCGGCTGATGCAATATCGGCTGCAAGACCTGGTGCAAGACGTGAAACACTTGAAGCATATACAAACAGACTAAAACAGTTAGAAGATATTACGAACTCTTTTGAAGGAGTTGAAAAATCTTTTGCCATTCAGGCAGGTAGAGAGGTTCGGGTTATGGTGATTCCTGAAAAGGTTTCAGATGCCGACATGGTACT
>CALWNA010000210.1 GCA_944382505.1 uncultured Lachnospiraceae bacterium | reverse complement strand
GCTTTTCTCACCGCATTCATGGCCGACATGCTCTCTAAAAGCATTCTTGCAGATCTGGAGTCTAAAGCTCCGGTAGGCTCATCCGCCAAGATTAGTTTCGGTTCGGTAATCAGTGCTCTTGCCGCCGCAACCCTCTGCTTTTGTCCTCCGCTCATCTGATAGCTGTATTTTTTCAGCACATCATTGATACCGAGAAGCTCCGCAATTTCTCTGACTCTTTTGTCAATTTCCTTTGCGGAGACTTTTTGAATGGACAATGCCAGAGCAATATTTTCATAAGCCGTCAGCGTATCCAACAAATTAAAATCCTGAAATATAAATCCCAATTCTTCCCTTCTGAATTTATTTAACTGATTTCCTTTTAATTTTGTAACGTCCAGATTTCCGACAAATATATGACCGCTTGTAACTTTGTCAATGGTGGAAATACAGTTTAAAAGCGTAGTTTTACCGGATCCGCTGGCGCCCATTATTCCGACAAATTCTCCCTCTTCCACACTAAAAGAAACATTGTCAATCGCCTTTGTAAGGTTTGATTGATTTCCATAGTATTTTTCTACATCCTCTAATTTTAAAATAGAATTCATATTTAAATCTCCTTTCTATCTTAATATAAATCAAACCGAATATTACAGCCATCGATTTTCATTACAAAACCTTACAATTTTGTAAGAAAAGACAGGGAATGTCCCTGCCTTTTTACATAGAATAATATGTTTCCTTTCCAAATTCCAGATATACCGTTGTATATTTATTTTCCTCCGACGCTATCCGGATGTTATGCCCCATTTTTTCGCATAACTTTTTACATATATATAAGCCCATTCCGGTAGATGCCGAAACCTTTCTTCCGTTTTCCCCGGTAAATGTTTTTTCAAATACATTGGAAATATCTCCCGGAGGTATTCCCATACCATTATCTGTTATGGTAAGAATGATTTTATTTTCATTCTCATGCGCTGAAAATTTAATTTTCCGCTCATTATCTCTGACATATTTTACACTATTACTGATAATCTGTCCCAAAATAAACGCTAACCATTTTGAGTCTGTAATAACTTCGATATCCAGATTTTCTTTTTCCACGGAAATTTTGCTTTCAATCAGCATTTCTTTATTGGAAATAACCGCTTTGTTGACACTGCCTTCCAGATTACATTTTTTCAGAAGATAATCTTTCTCCGCGGCATCTGCCCTTGCCATAAACAAAATCTGGTCCACATATTGTTCCAATTTTCTTATCAGTATTTTTTCTTTTTCGGGATTGATATTCCCATTGTAGTTCATCAATGTAATACTTGCCAGTGGAAGTTTGATTTCATGAATCCACATTTCCAGATATTCTTTAAATTCCTTATTATTTTTGTTTATTTGATTTATTTTTTCTTTCATGGACTTATCGATTTCATAGAGTGCGTCCTTAAGAATTCTCCCCTCTTCAAATTCCGGTATATCCATCATTTCTGTAATAAGATATTTCTGATCCATATGATCCAATTTCATCCAAAAATCTTTATAGAATTTATTCCGCTTCCAATAGTCAACACTAAGCACCGAAAAAAAGGATATGGAAATCAGTATCACCGAAGCAATGATACAGGAAGCGTCTACCTTAAATGCCGCCTGCATTGCAGCCAGTACAACAATAAGAATTATCAATATTACAATCACCAGTAATTTGTCTTTTAAATATGTCCTTATCTTCATCCTATAATATAGCCCTGTCCTCTTTTTGTTATGATTATATTATTCAGTCCGCAATCTTCCAGCTTTTTTCTTACCCTGTTAATATTTACAGTCAATGTATTATCGTCTATAAACTCTTCTGTATCCCACAAATAACTGATCAGTTCATCTCTCGAAACAATCCGGCCTCGGTTTTGCAATAAATATCCAAGTATCTTCATTTCATTTTTTGACAATTCTATCTCTTCTTCTCCAACCCATAAGACGCCTTTTGCCATATCAAGTTTCACATTGTTTATTTCCAACACATTTCTGACGTTTCCCATTCTCTTAAAGATTGCTTCAATGTGAAGCAAAAGAATGGAAGGATTATACGGCTTTGCAATAAAATCATCTGCCCCATAACTCATACATAAGACTTCATCAATTTCTGTATTTTTGCTTGTAACCATAATAACCGGCACATCGCTTATCTTTCTGAGCTGTCTCAAAAGATTTTCTCCGTCCGTATAAGGCAAATTAATATCCAACAAAATCAAATCTGCCTTACTGTCAATAATATCCGGCAGAATATTATCAAATCTTTCAAGAACAATACCCTGATATCCGTTTTTATCCAAAAGTATTTTTAATTCTTCCCGCAATTCCATATCATCTTCAACAATCAGTATTTGTTTCATATTGTACTCCATTTTATTGCTTAAATCAGTAACGCAAACTGTAATGTAATTTTTTCACCTTTATTAGTATACCACAAAACAGCCGCAACAACGAATGATATCGCCTGCGGCTGTTTTGTGAAATAATATTTTTTATTGTAATGTTTTCAATAAATCTATGATTGTATCAACACTTTCAAAATTATCTTCATTTCGTTCCTCATAAGGAATGTCTATATCAAACTTATCTTCCAATCTCACAATCAGTTCCATAAGCTGTTTTGATTCCAAAAATTCTGCTATGCTCATGTCTTCATCATCCGGGTCTAACAATGGGTTGATGTCGCATAAAATTTCCACTATGTCATCTCTCATATTTTTTCCCTCCTGAAATTCTGAATTTAGAAATTTAATACTGTTATATATTTATCATATTATGTGTTACTGTTCAATATATTTACACCATTTTTTTATAATTTTAAAATTGCAGTAAAAATGTAATTTTCTGCTGAGATTTTAAATCTTTAAATTTTTTCAAAGGACTATTTCCACATATCCAGAAATTCCTGTTCCGTTATAATTTTTATCCCCAGTTCTTTCGCTTTTTTATTTTTTGATGAGCCTGATGCCGCATCATTATTTATCAAATAATTTGTTTTTGCGGAAACGGATCCGGTAACTTTCCCTCCACGTTTTTCAATGTAATCCTTCACTGCGTTTCTGTTTGGAAAATGTTCCACGCTTCCGGTAATAACAAATGTAAGTCCCTCCATATTCTGTATATTTTCATTTTTTTCCGGTCGGATGATTTCTATCTCTTTCAAAAGACGGTCTAATTTTTCCGAATTATTTTCATCGGCAAAATACTCCCGGAACTTTTCTGCCATCTTGTCGCCAATACCATCAATTTCTATCAGTGCTTCCACTTCTGCCGTCCTGATTTGTTCTATGTCATAATCAAAATA
>CALWNA010000209.1 GCA_944382505.1 uncultured Lachnospiraceae bacterium | reverse complement strand
CAGGAAAAATAACGGTGTTTTCGAATCTCCCAGTGCTCTTAAAACACCGGACACACCATTATACAAACCGACACACAGCATTCCAATGGAAGTGACCTGTAAATAATCCACTGCAGCCTCTAAAATTACAGGGGATGTATCTAAAAGTACAAGCAGCGGTCTTGCGAGAAAAAATCCGACACATGCCATAATTGCTGCACAAATCATTATAATCCAAATGGCATTTCCTATGGCGTCCTTGACTTTCTCTTCATTTTCTGAGCCGAAATATTGCGCCACAATAATTCCGATTCCCACAGAAAGTCCGCCCACCAACGAAAAGAAGAAAAAATTCAGCGAATTTGTTGTCCCGATTGCACCAAGCGCATTTGAACTGACAAAATTTCCTACGACAATGGAATCTACCATATTATAAAGCTGTTGAAAAATATTACCGATCAAAAGGGGCACTGCAAACTGCAGCAATAATTTATATGGTACGCCTTCTGTCATATCTTTTACAAATTTATTTTTTTTATCCATCTCAATGATTACCTCTTATATGAAATAAAATCCTATCATTCCGCTGATAATTCCAATCACTGCTCCTGCTATCACATCTTTTGGAAAATGCACCCCTGCAACAACTCTTCCAATCCCCATCAATGCAGAACAGATAAAGATAAGAATACTCCACCGCGGATAGACATATAAAAAAGCCATTCCGATAACAAATCCCGAAAAAACGTGCCTGCTGGGCATGGATTCTCCTTTTTTTTCTTTTTTTATCACCGGTTTGAATTCATATATGGTGTACGGTCTGTCCGCATTAAAAAAATGTCGGAACAAACTGACAAGGATAAAAGAAACACCGCACACCAGAATAACTCTGACAATTCTATCATCCCTATTCCACAACAATATGGCAAGCAAAACAAGAAACGCAATATAAATAATTCTCGTCACAAAAATATTTCCGTATTTTACAATTACTTCCCCATATCGGAATTTTCTGATATAGTCCGATATTTTCACATAAGTTTCCTGCTTCATAACCCTTCACTCTTAGCTCTTAACTGAATTTTACTGTTTTCTTGCAATTTTATATTCGTCTCCATAAGAAAAGTATGGACAGCTTCTGTATTTTGTCTGCATCAGTCTTGCCAGATCATCCTCATCCATATTTACCACACAGACATACGCTTCATATTCTTCATCATAAACGAAATTACTGCAAAACTCACAGCTATACTGTCCGCTCATTTTGACACCTCACTATCGATAGCTTTCTGCCAATTTCCGGAATGCCGGCAGCGCATCTTCAATCTGCTTTGTCTGTACGCAATAGGATACCCGCACATATCCCGGCGTACCGAAACTGTCAGCAGGAACTAACAAAAGCTCATATTCTTTTGCCTTCTCGCAAAATTCATGGGCATCTTCGCACATTGCCTTGACAAACAAATAAAATGCCCCGTCAGGATAAACGCATTCATATCCCATTTCTGTCAGACTATTGTATAACAAATCTCTATTTGTCTTATAGATAGAAATATCTGCCGTTTCATCTACACATTTTTCGATTACCCGCTGATACATACTTGACGCACAGACATATCCCAATGCTCTTCCCGCACCGCAGATAGCCGCATAGGCATCTTTTTCTTCATCCATTTCAGGCGATACAACGATATATCCGATGCGCTCGCCCGGCAATGATAACGCCTTGCTGTATGAATAGCACACAAAAGTATTGTGATAATAATTAATTATGTATGGAACCTCTGTGTTATCATAAACCAGCTCTCTGTATGGCTCATCGGTAATAATAAAAATACTGTGACCGTACTCCTGTTCTTTCTTTCTCAATAAGTCACACATTTTTTCAATCGTTTCTTTTGTATAGACAACCCCGGACGGATTGTTTGGCGAATTGATAATGACAGCCTTTGTCTTATCTGTAATTGCCCGTTCCAATTTTTCTATGTCGATTTGAAATGTCTTTTCTTCAGATTCCACCGCAACGAGCTTAGCGCCTGTTCTCTCAAGAAAAACGCCATATTCCGGAAAATACGGTGTAAACACAATGCATTCCTCATCCGGAAGCATAATGGCATTTAAAGTAATTGTAAGTGATGCCGCCGCACCGCAGGTCATATATAAGTTTTCTGCTGTAATCTTTGTTCCGAATTTTTTGTTAATATAATCTGCAATGGTTGTTCTTACCTTGAAATCCCCCTGTGCGGATGTATATCCATGAAGTGCTACGGAATCAAAATTGTCCACCAGATCCTTAATGGCATTGTCGACACTTTTCGGTGCAGGAACGCTGGGATTTCCTATGCTGAAGTCAAATACATTTTCTGCTCCGATTTCCGCTTTCCGCTTATTTCCATACTCAAAAATCTCTCTGATTTCTGAAGGTGCTTTCCCCAATTGTAACAATGATTCTGAATACATAACATTTATCCTCCTTTATGTGCATTTTAGCGCAATTTCATTTTATATTCTCTCTCGCTTTCTCTCTTCATGTCACGTTTTGCAATGTCCTGGCGTTTATCATAAAGTTTCTTACCTCTTGCCAGCCCGATTTCCACTTTTGCAAGGCTCCCCTTAAAATAAACCTGAAGAGGAACCAGCGTCAATCCCTTTTCGTTGAGTTTTCCCGTCAATTTATTGATTTCATACTTATGAAGCAATAATTTCTTTGGTCTCAATGGGTCTTTGTTAAAAATATTTCCCTTTTCATATGGATTAATATGCATTCCATAAATAATCACTTCGCCATTATCCACTCTCACAAATGACTCCTTAATACTGCAATGTCCCTGTCTCAACGACTTTACTTCTGTTCCATGCAACACAATTCCTGCCTCATAGGTATCTTCAATAAAGTAATCATGTCTTGCCTTCTTATTCGTTGCAATTATTTTTACTGAACCCTTTGCCATCTTCTCTCCTTCACACTATAACTTTTCAAGCTGCACCTGCGCACGGCAGACATTATATCTGCCTGTCCCTTATTTTATCAGACTAAAATCAATTGTTCTTGCCACTTTATCTGCGGCTTCCACTCTTATCTTTACCGGTTGTCCCAGTTTATAAGTCTTTTTCGTTCTTTCGCCTGTCATAGAATATGTGCTCTCGTCATAAATGTAATGGTCATCCGCCATACTCGAAACACGCACCAATCCTTCCACTGTATTTGGCAGCTCCACATAGAGTCCAAAATTCGTCACTCCTGAGATAACTCCCACATATTCCTCACCGATAAATCCGCGCATGTACTCTGCCTTTTTCAGCTTCTCCGTATCTCTCTCTGCATCATCGGCACGTCGCTCTGTCACGCTGCAATTCTTTGCAACTTCCGGAAGAATTGAACGGAAATGCGCCGCATGCTTTTCTGTCATTTTGACGTTAATACATTCCTTTATAATTCGGTGTATCTGCAAATCCGGATACCTTCTGATTGGGGATGTGAAATGACAGTAATATTTTGCTGCCAGTCCGAAATGCCCCTTACATTCCGGTGTATACTCTGCCCGCTTCATGGAACGGAGCGTTATCCGGCTTATAATTGATTCCTCCGGTGTGCCTTCAATTCTCTCCAAAAGTTTTTGCAGTTCTTTTGGATGAACCTGGTCGTTGGAAAGTTTTACAGAATATCCGAAATTCATAATAAATGCAGTAAGCTGCGACATTCTGTCCGAATCCGGTTCTTCATGATTTCTGTACACAAAAGGAACCTGTTGCCAATAAAAATTCTCCGCAATCGTCTCATTTGCCGCCAGCATAAAATCCTCAATAATTTTGGTTGCCGCATTTCTGTCGTAAGGCTCTATGGAGATAGGTTTCCCCTGCTGATTTAATTTTATCTTACACTCCGGAAACTCAAAATCAATTGCACCTCTATTATATCGTCTTTTTCGCAAAAGTGCAGACAATTCTGCCATAAGCTGAAACATTGCCACAAAACTTTGATAACGTTTTATCGTATCAGAATTTTTATCTGTAATAATCTCTTTGACTGCCGTGTAAGTCATTCGTGCATCAACGTTAATCAGTGTTTCTGCAATTTCATGGTCAATGATTTCTCCTTTTTCATTGATTTTCATAATACAGCTAAGGGCAAGTCTGTCCACGCCTTGATTTAAGGAACATATTCCATTGGAAAGCTTATGGGGAATCATTGGAATCACCCTGTCTACCAGATACACGCTTGTGCCTCGTTTTACCGCTTCTCTGTCCAGCGGAGAATTTTCAGTAACATAATGAGATACATCTGCAATATGAACGCCCAAGGTATAAATTCCGTTTTCTTTTGTTAATGTAATAGCATCATCCAGATCTTTTGCATCCTCACCATCTATGGTGACAGTCTGCCAGTCTCTGATGTCTTTTCTTCCCTCTTTGTCTTCTTTTCGGACCTCATCAGGAATATTTTCTACCTGTTTCATAACCTCCTGCGGAAATTCCGTCGGGATATCATAATCTTTTACAATGGAAACAATATCTACACCCGGATCATTGATATGCCCGAGAATTTCCGTGATGACGCCTTCCGGCTTTCTTCCCTCTTTGCCATAATCAGTG
>CALWNA010000208.1 GCA_944382505.1 uncultured Lachnospiraceae bacterium | reverse complement strand
TGGCTGCGAATTTAATACTGTAATTCTTTTTTTCTATTTTAGCTGTTTCGACTGTTGTACGTAACGTTTTGAATTTTTTCAGGCTGCTGATTTTTACATTACTGTCAAATGCCGCTACGCCTAAATTTACTTTTTTGCTGAAAGTAACACTCTTAATTCTTGTGCCATAAAATGCTTTCGTTCCGATATCTTTCAGCTTATTGTTTGTCTCTATGATTTTGATTCCGGTATTTTCAAAAGCAAAATCTCCTATCGTTTTCACATTTTCTCCAAGTGTTAATTTTTTAAACTGCTTACCACAAAATGCCGCTGTGGAAATTGCTTCTACACGGTCAGAAATTTCTACACTGTCTCTTGCGTTAATACAATAATATAACTGTCTGGAGTCGGAAGATAACAGGCATCCATTACTTACTTTACACTTGGTGTTTTCACTGGCAATCGTTATTGTCATATCTGTGCTGTGATACAATGCCTTACCTAAATCCTGAGCCTCTCCATATAAAACCACTTCGCCATAATAACCATATCCGAGAGCGGCTGTGTCATACCCTTTTACGTCTCCTTTAATTACAAATTTCTTTGCACCGGCAAATGCATTTTCTTCTACCTTAATCACTGATTCCGGTATTTCCACTGTACCCTGAATATTATTAAAGGCATTGCTTTTTATTGTCGTAACGGTATCCGCAATCGTAACATCCGTAACATTTTCCAGATTATAAAAACTATAAGAACCGATACTCTGAATTCCTTTTTCAATTATGATTTCTTTTGTCTCTGTCAGAAGTCTTGCAAAACCATAATCGTCCCACATTTCTCCTGTTCCGCTGATTGTAAGCGTCCGCGTTTCGCCATCGTAGCGATACACTGCATTATCACCACACTTACCTTGTGCAGTAACCGTATCCGCATATACGGACACTGTTGATATCGAAGAGGCAGGCAGTCCTGTCGGAAGCACTGTCTGTCCGACCATCCCCATTATCATTAATCCTAACATAAACATTTTAGTTTTTCTCATTTACTTATCCTCCTTTTATTATGTTTGTTTTTGTTATATCTTTTAAACGAAGGATAATTTATTTTTGTTTCAATAAATGAAGAAATTTTAAATTTTCTAAGAATTCGCAATTTGTGTTCTAATTTCTTATTCAGGGAATGAATCGTCCTTTTTTCTGCATTTTTGCATTATTACTATTTCCAATAATCTAATAGCTTTTCATCAATTTTAGATATCTTGTCCCGTCTTTTAATATTGCCATAAAATTTCAGCGTTTCTATTTCTTCTCTGTCCTCCCTATATTTCTTAATGATATTTATGGCATCTTCCGGAAGCGTAACACCGTAAAATCCACCATATTCAATATGCCACGCAGGATTAAAATATCCGGGGGCCATATTATATTTCATCAGTCCCAGATAAGTAAATTCCACATTTTCAATTCCCAGTTCTTCCTTACATTCACGAACAATACATTCCCTTATCGTCTCTTCTTTTTCTCTGCATCCGCCAAAAATTTCCCAGTCTTTTCTCCAATGATTCCATCCCAGCAGATAATCCTTTCCCACCTTAACCACTGCACGGGCATGGTTTACAGGGTGATACGCTTTATCTGCCTGCTCTTCTTCTACATAAACCAGTCCCAGAAATTCGTTTCCCCTTGCGTCTTTAATTATCATACTTCCCCCCTATGATACGCTAAAATCTTATACCATAATATTATAACTATAAATCTGTAAATCTTTCATATTACAAAATAGGAAGATGAACTTCTTCTCAAGACAGAATTTTCATCTTCCTATTTTTTCCCTATTTTATTTCAGCATATAAACTGCATTCACATAACAGACTAGAATTCAAACTTTTTCTCAAAGTATGCTTTCAAATCTTCTATTTTTATTCTTTCCTGTTTCATTGTATCACGGTCACGGACGGTTACACAGCCGTCTTCTTCAGAATCAAAATCATATGTAACACAGAAAGGTGTTCCGATTTCATCCTGACGACGGTATCTCTTGCCGATGGCTCCCCTGTCATCGTATTCGCAGTTGTAATATTTACTAAGCTCTGTAAATACTTTTTCTGCACCTTCATTTAATTTTTTAGACAATGGAAGCACTCCGACTTTAACCGGTGCAAGCGCCGGATGGAAATGCATTACAGTACGCATATCCGGTTTTTCTTCCGTACCGATATTCTCTTCGTCATATGCGGAGCAAAGAAAGGCCAGCGTTACACGGTCTGCGCCAAGTGGGGGTTCGATAAGATATGGCACATATCTCTCATGCTTGTCATCATCAAAATATGTCAAATCCTGCTTTGATACATTCTGATGCTGTGTCAGATCATAATCAGTCCTGTCAGCAATGCCCCAAAGTTCGCCCCAGCCAAATGGAAATAAAAACTCAATATCTGTTGTTCCTTTTGAATAAAAACTTAATTCTTCCGGAGAATGATCACGGAGACGCATTTCATCTTCCTTGATTCCCAGGTTCAATAACCAGTCGCGGCAGAATCCTCTCCAATATTCAAACCATTCCAGGTCTGTTCCCGGCTCACAGAAGAATTCTAATTCCATCTGCTCAAACTCTCTTGTTCTGAAAGTGAAGTTACCCGGTGTAATCTCATTTCTGAATGATTTACCAATCTGTCCAATACCAAACGGGATCTTCTTTCTGGATGTCCTCTGTACATTTTTAAAATTAACAAAAATACCCTGTGCTGTCTCAGGTCTTAAATATACGGTATTCTTTGCATCTTCCGTAACCCCCTGAAACGTCTTGAACATCAGGTTGAACTCTCTGATTTCCGTAAAATTGTGCTTACCACACGTTGGACAGGCAATTTTGTTTTCCTCTATGTATTCAGCCATTTTTTCGTGTGACCAACCGTCAATAGATTCCTCTGCCTTCATTCCGTTTTCTTCCATGTAATCTTCAATCAGCTTATCTGCCCGGAATCTTTCATGACATTCCTTACAATCCATTAAAGGATCGGAAAAACCGCCGAGATGTCCGGAAGCCACCCATGTCTGTGGGTTCATTAAAATAGCACAATCAACACCTACATTGTATGGATTTTCCTGAATAAACTTTTTCCACCATGCTCTTTTGACATTATTCTTAAGTTCTACACCAAGATTTCCATAATCCCATGTATTGGCCAGACCTCCGTAAATTTCTGAACCGGGATATACAAATCCCCTGTTTTTAGCCAGTGCCACAATTTTGTCCATTGTCTTTTCCATGTTTTGTTCTTCCTTTTCTATGATTTAATCTTATAATTATTATTTGCTACTCTTCTGTCTTATAAACAATATAGCTTGTGCCCTCATCTGCCTTTGCCGTTGTAACAATACCATCTTCATCAATACTGCAATTGGTACTTATATATGATACCGTTCCGTCAATCTGAACCTTATATTGTTCATTTACAATCAGAATATGTTCCTCTGTCATCGTCCGGATTTCTTTTCCTTTTGCCGTCTGTTCATTATCCGGAGAAACAAAATCCCCCTTGATTGTACAGTCAGTATTATTTTCTATGGAGCCGATATAAAACATATCCGATTCGATGTTATTATAATTTTTAAAGTAATTCAATAAATCATAATCTGTGGCAAATTCAAGAACAAGGGTCGCCACATCGCCGGAAACATCAAAATCATCCACTTTCAGTGCATCACTTACAGATGCCTGTCCATTGCTGTTGTAATCTTCCACTTCCGCGTCAATCTTTTCCTCGAGATCATTTTCGTCGTAATATTCCTTGTCAAATGTCTCCGAAACAGCATACGATACAATTCCATCTTCCTGTATGTATATTCCGCTTTCTCCCGCCTCAAGATCCATATCGCCCACGGTATTGCCACAGGCAGTAAGTCCGACAATCATGGCTGCCATTATTACCATCATTACTATTTTTTTCATCTTCTATTCTCTCCTCGTATTGCTGGGATTTATCCCTAGATAGTAATTTTATACGCTATGCGTAGGAATTTCAATATGAAATTTCCAGAAATTCCAAAGAATTAAACTTTCTGTCTATATGTTTTTTAATATATCCCTGTATAATTTTGCACATTTGCTCCAGCACAGGCTCCGTCACTTTAAATGAAAACAGCTTGTTAATTGGCGATGTGATAATATACTGTAATGCATACAGGGCAGATTCATCCACCTGCTTGTCCTTTGAAAGAATGCCATGACAGTTTTTACAAAGCATTGTATCATGGTTTAAATCGAAAAAATCCAGGTTGTCTTTTGAACCGCAATTGCCGCAACTGAACATATTAGGATATTCACCGTTAATCACTAATATCTTCCATTCAAAAATGCACCGGATAAGTCTTGCCGGGATGACTTTTTTATTTAAAGCTTTCATAGACAGATACAAAAGTTTTAATGTTTCTCCCGCCTCAATTCCTTCTCTCCCATAATAATCTGCAAATTCCAGGAAATACATTCCCATATACATATTATCAATATCTGACATTGTATTACTGAAATACTCATTAATCTTAATCCCGGTAACCATGTATGAATTTCTTCCTCTGTATAATGTAAATTCTCCAAATGCCATTGGCTGGCTTCCTGCCAGAAATGGACTTGTAGGCTTTCTGGCGCCGCGGGCGAATGCAGTAATTTTCCCCAGTTCTTTTGTCAGAATGACAAGCCGTTTATCATATTCACTTATAGCCATCGAAGAAATCACCATTCCCACTACCGTAATTTTCTCTACCATTTGTCTTTTCGCCTTCTATTGCCGAAATAAAGCTTTCGCAAGCCTGCTTCAGCCTTCTTTCATCTGCGTATTTCAAATAATCTTCGACTTTTCCTGTTGATTCGAAAATCTTCCAGCTTTCTAAATTATCCATATTGTCCTCCTAAGTAATATCCATATTGGATTGATATCATTAGGATTTCCCCCGGCATTTTTTGTATGCGTTATTTTATCATAATGAAAATATTGGCAGACTGTAATTTATTTTTCTTTCACGTACCCGTAATTTTTCATTAAGAGTTCGCTGTCACGCCAGTCTTTTCGCACCTTTACCCAAAGCTGAAGATTCACCTTCATAGCCAATTGCTGCTCTATTTCATATCGGGCATTTGTCCCGATTTTCTTTAACATACTGCCTTTTTTACCGATAATGATTCCTTTATGGGAATCTCTCTCACAGACAATTGTGGCGTCAATGTCCATAATTTCTGCGTGTTCACGTTTCCTCATTTTTTCTATTGTTACGGCAATACCGTGAGGCACTTCTTCATTCAGGGCATGCAGTGCTTTCTCCCGTATCAGTTCTGCCACAATCTGACGCATTGGCTGGTCTGTAATTGTATCCTCGTCATAATACCTTGGACCGTTTGGAAGATATTTAAAAATCTGTTCAATAATTGTATCTGTATTTTGTCCCCTGAGGGCTGAAGCCGGAATTATTTCATCAAAATCATATATTTTTCTGTATGCATCAATAAATTCCAAAATTTCTTCCTTCTTTACGGTATCTGTCTTATTAATTACAAGAATCACCGGAACTTTTATGTCCTTTAACTGTTCCGCAATATGCTGTTCTCCGGCTCCAATAAAAGTATCCGGTTCTACCAGCCACAGAATAAGATCAACTTCTTTTAATGTCTTTTCCGCCACATTTACCATATATTCCCCCAGCTTATTTTTGGCTTTATGGATACCAGGGGTATCCAAAAATACAATCTGTCCCTCATCACATGTGTAAACGGTCTGTATTTTGTTTCTTGTAGTCTGTGGTTTTTTGGATGTTATGGCTATTTTCTGACCGATAATTCTGTTCATTAATGTAGATTTCCCCACATTTGGTCTTCCAATCAGTGCCACAAATCCTGACTTAAAATTTTCTTTCATCATTACCTCTTTTTCTCTATGCCAAATCTTTTGTTTCCAAAAATAAATCCTTTGCTTCATCGATACTGCTCTGACTTCCCACAACACAAATGTTATCCTGATCCATTGCCGCCTTTATCAGCGGAGCCAGTTTTCTGATGTCAGCATCCGTTGTAGATAATATTTTTGCCCGTTCTCTCTTTAACGTCTCATAATCCATCTCCGTAATAAACTGGCTGAATTCTCTGCTGCTTCTGTCAGAAGCTCCAAGCGGCATATCCATGGAACTGATTGTGCCAATAATAAATTTTCTCATTTGTCTTTCATCTGCCGTGAAATTCTGCACATATTCTGCTGCATTCAGGTAAACATCACTGGTGTTTTTCAAATTCGGATCTCTGTAAGAAGTAAAGATTACATCACCGCTTCTGTTAAAAATACAGTTACAGCCGTATGCCCCTCCCAAAACTCTTATATTGTTCCACAAATATTCGCACCGCATAATATTGCCAAGCACTGCAAAACTTCCATCATAAGCCCTTCTTTCTCCCGGCTTATTATAATTGCCTGTTCTTACGACATATTGTACCTGACCGGAAGTCTTAATTCCCTCGTTTTTCTTGTCCGGAACAAACTTCCACTGTTCAAAATCTTCACGGGTCTGATACATATCCTTTTTCAATTCCAGAACCAGCTTTTTTACTTTTTCATAACTGTCTCTGTCTCCCGCATAATTGATGTACATCTTATTCGCATTAAAAGCATATTCAATGGTTTCTTTCATCTTCGCAACAAACACGTCTTTCTTTTCGGAAAAGTTGTCGAGAATCTCTTCAATAAACTTGTAAAAACTGATTCCCACGGTCTGTTCCTTCAGATAGTAAGGCTCCGAATAATACGACATTGCCCGAAGCATTGCAACACTGTCACCGGAACTCATTATGGATGACTGGACTCTGGATTTTAATTCTTCAAGAATTTCTTTCAGGCGCTTTTCATCATCCAATTTTGTACATAAAATGACCTCTCTTATGAGTTCAAAAGCCTTTTCAATTTTCTCATATAACA
>CALWNA010000207.1 GCA_944382505.1 uncultured Lachnospiraceae bacterium | reverse complement strand
ATCATATCAGTTAAATTTGTTAGAAAAATTAAAAGAGTCATTAGGAGCCGTTTTACCGATTATAGGAATTGTATTGTTTTTATGCTTTACGATTGCACCAATTCCACCCGGCATCTTAATGACTTTTATTATTGGTGGTGTTCTTCTGATTATAGGAATGATGTTTTTTACCCTTGGAGCAGAGATTGCTATGACACCTATGGGTGAAAGCATGGGAAAGAAGATGGCACGAACAAAAAAACTCCCGATAGTGGTTGTGATTTGTTTTTTATTAGGATTTATTATTACAATATCAGAACCGGATCTTCAGGTTTTGGCAGAACAGGTTTCATCTGTTCCAAATTATGTATTGATTCTTGCAGTAGCTACCGGTGTTGGGATTTTTCTTGTGGTAGCTATACTTAGAATGTTGTTTGGAATAGCGCTGTCTCATATGCTTGTAGTTTTGTATCCGATTGTTTTTCTGATAGCGTTTTTTGTTCCGGGAGATTTTCTGGCAGTAGCATTTGATTCCGGTGGCGTCACAACCGGGCCTATGACAGTTCCTTTTATTATGGCACTTGGTGTTGGTTTTTCTGCTATCCGTAGTGATAAACACGCTGAAAACGATAGTTTCGGTTTGGTATCTCTTTGTTCCATAGGTCCGATTCTTGCAGTTTTAATTTTGGGAATGATTTATCATCCGACAGAAAGTAGTTATACAATGGATGTGATTACGGAAGTAAAAGACACAGTTGAACTTGGGAAACAGTTTGCATCAGGAATACCTCATTATATGAAGGAAATTTTTGTATCATTGCTTCCAATTGTATTGTTCTTTTTCATTTTTCAGATTACAAGTCTTCATTTACAAAAAAAGACTTTAGTAAAAATCATTATCGGTATCGTATATACGTATGTGGGGCTGGTTCTTTTCCTTACAGGAGTTAATATCGGATTTATGCCGGTTGGTAATTATCTTGGACAGGTGATTGCAGGTCTTTCTTATCGCTGGCTAATTGTACCAATCGGTATGGTTATTGGATATTTTATTGTAAAAGCAGAACCGGCAGTATGTGTTTTAATGGAACAGGTAGAGGAATTAACATCAGGTGCTATTTCCGGTAGTTCCATAGGACATGCGCTTTCCATTGGTGTAGCAGTATCTTTGGGACTGGCTATGACACGTGTTTTGACCGGAATTTCTATTTTCTGGTTTTTAATTCCGGGATACGCAATTGCATTGGTGCTATCTTTCTTTGTACCAAAGATTTTTACTGCCATAGCCTTTGACTCCGGTGGAGTTGCATCCGGTCCGATGACAGCAACCTTTCTTCTTCCATTTGCAATTGGAGCCTGTCAGATGGCAGGAGGAGATATCATCAAAGATGCTTTTGGTGTAGTAGCAATGGTTGCCATGACACCGTTGATCACGATTCAAATTATGGGAGCGGTTTATAAGTATCGTACCAGAAAGAGTGCTGTCGGTATGCCAAGAGGGGCAGTTGCGGTGCCGTTGGATTCATTTGAGGATAATGATATCATTGAATTATAGAGGAGGATGATATGAGCAGGCTATATATGATGGTTTCGGTTACAAACCGAAACATGAAACAGAAATTTCAGGGCTTTTTTGAAAAATATGATCATTCAGTGGTGTTTAGTACCCTCGCCCGAGGAACTGCCAACAGTGCTGTATTGGATTACTTCGGATTGGAAGCAACAGAAAAAATTGTCTCACTTTCTGTTATGACCGAAAAAAAAAAAAAAAAAGTAAAACGTGGACTGAATCAGGAAATGCATATTGATGTTCCCGGAATGGGAATTGCATTTACAGTGCCTTTATCCAGTATTGGAGGAAAAAAGGTTCTTCAGTTTTTAATTCAGGAATATGAATTTGAGAAAGAGGAGGAGACGACATTGAAAGCGACGGAATATGAATTACTTATGATTATTGCAAATCAGGGATGTATTGATACTGTCATGGATGCGGCAAGAAGTGCAGGCGCAGGAGGAGGAACGGTAATTCATGCGAAGGGAACCGGACTGGCAGGCGCACAACAGTTCCTTGGAGTTTCTCTTGCAGAGGAAAAAGAAATCACACTGATTGTAACAAAAACAGAAAAGAAGAATGGAATTATGCGGGCAATTATGGAGAAAGTCGGATTAAATAGCCCGGAGAGAGCAATCGTATTTTCACTGCCTGTAACCAGTGTTGCAGGTTTACGGCTTGTGGATGAAACAGACGAAGCATAAAGAAAATAAAAAGATAAAAAATAGTCAAAAATGAGTTTTAAAATCCCCCAAATGTCAAAAACGACTTTGACACTTGGGGGAATATTTTATATAAAATTTTTATGCAAACTGACTGTAATATAAAGTAGCATAAGCTCCTTTTTTCTCTAAAAGTTCATGGTGGTTTCCCTGCTCAATAATATTGCCATTTTCCATGAATAGAATAATATCAGCATCGCCAATGGTGGAGAGACGGTGGGCTATTACAAAGCTTGTACGGTCCTTCATCAATTCCTGCATTGCTTTGTTGATTTCTGTTTCGGTACGGGTATCCACGCTGGAAGTTGCCTCGTCCAAAATTAAAATTGGTGGATTACATAAAAATACTCTCGCGATTGTTAATAACTGTCTTTGACCAACAGACAAATTAGAGCCTTCATTATCCAACATTGTATCATAACCTTGTGGCATGGTTCGGATAAAGTAGTCAACCTTTGCCGCTTTTGCGGCAGCAATAATCTCTTTGCGGGTTGCGTTCGGCTTTCCATAAGCTATATTTTCCGCAATTGTCCCACCAAACAGCCAGGTATCCTGTAACACCATTCCAAAATTCCGGCGAAGTCCCTTTCTTGTCATATCGACAGAAGATATACCATCTATCAATATTTTTCCGCTGTTCACTTCATAAAATCGCATCAGCAAATTAATTAAAGTTGTTTTGCCTGCTCCGGTGCTTCCGACAACGGCAATTTTCTGACCGGGTTTTACAGTAAAACTGATGTCTTTCATCAGCAATTTGGAGGCATCATATCCAAAGCTTACATGTTCAAATGATATGGTTCCCTTTGCACGCTCTACGAC
>CALWNA010000206.1 GCA_944382505.1 uncultured Lachnospiraceae bacterium | reverse complement strand
GACCGGTTTCCACCGCTCCTTTCATCTTTTCCTCATAAACATATCTATCAGGTAGTGATAAATGTGTTATATCCCAACATTCTCAACTTCTGCTCCACGGACACTGCATTATCCAGTTTTTCAAATTCTCCGACCCGTACTTTGTACAGTCCGTCTTCGGAAATTACGTTTGCCGGAAATCCCTGATTTTTCAGTTGTACGGCAAGATTCCCTGCCAGTTGTTGATTTCTGAAAGCTCCCACCTGAACACTATATCCTGCTTTGTCGGAAGCCTGAATTCCCTGATTATCCAGCGTATCAATAATTGCATCGGCAATTGCCTGTGCCATTTCATTAAATCTGTTGTCAAAAATTTCATTATCAATGTCAGAATTTATAAATCCGGCTTCTATCAGTACAGCCGGCATCTTTGTACGTTTCAGCACAACCAGATTTGGTCTTTCCACCACGCCTTTGTCCTCAAAACCCAGTGCCGCCAGATTTGCATTAATATTTCTTGCCAGTTCCGCTTTAATCCCCTGGTCATTATACACTAATGTCTGCACACCGTTGTACATATTCTGTACCGGAGATGAATTTCTGTGAAAAGAAACAAAGAGGTCACCGCCTGCATTATTTCCAATCATTGCCTTTTCATAAGGCGTATTATACACATCCGTTGTACGGGTGTATTTCACATCAAATCCCGCGTTTTGCAATAATTGTCCAACTGCCATAGCCAGTCTCAGAGCATCGTCTTTTTCCTGTCTTCCGTTAAAAGTTGCTCCCGGATCAGAACCTCCATGTCCGGAATCCAAAATTATTGTATAAGCCATAATTACCTGCTATTATATTCGTCATAATATCATATGCACATAATTTAAAATAATTCCCCGACTTTTAACGACCTTCTTAACCTGATACGCTTATTTTTTTGTTGTTGTATTATTATCTGTATTGTTATCATCAACGATATCATCCACACCGCTTTCAATGTCATCTCCAATATCATCAATAACACCTTTATTATCCGTTGTTTCATTGATATTTCCGGAATTACCGCCGCTTGTAGTCGCCTCGGTAGTTACATTTTGAGTTGTTGTCTCTGTCATTGTTGTCGTCTCTTCATCTGTCCCATTACCGCATGCAACAAATGAGAATGTAGCAACAATTAAAGCTAACGCTAATAAGTAATTTTTGAATGTTTTCATAATAAAATCCTCCAAATTGCTCTATTGTTTTTATTCGGTATAGCTTTATTGTTGACGAAAATATTTTTTTTATTCTTTATAATAAAAAGTTCCTATGAAATAATTCCAATGTCATTTATTTCAGACATTAAAATTTCATGGAACTTTTTAAAAATTTTTTTATTCAACTACATCCGCCATATTATATATTCCCGGAGCTTTATCTACCAGAAATTTTGCCGCATCAATTGCGCCCTTTGCAAAAATAGCTTTCGAATAAGCGGTGTGTTTGATTTCAATGACTTCATCGGTTCCTGCAAAAATCACTTCGTGGTCGCCTACAATTGTACCGCCCCGCACTGCAGAAATCCCGATTTCTTTCTTTTTTCTCTTCTCCCGTATAGTACTTCTGTCGTATGTGTAATCATATTCGTTATTAAGCACCTGATTGATACAATCAGCCAGTGCCAGCGCAGTTCCACTTGGTGCATCAACCTTCTGATTATGATGCCGCTCAACAATTTCTATATCAAACCCTCTGTCTGCCAATACTTCTGTTGCCATTCGAAGAAGCTTCATTAATGTGTTTATGCCCAACGACATATTGGCGGATTTTAATATCGCAACTTTTTTTGCCGCATCATTGACCATATCCAACTGTTCTGCCGTCAGTCCTGTTGTACACAATACCAACGGAGTATTCGTTGCTACGGCATATTCCAACAAATCCGGAACTGCAGCGGCAACTGCGAAATCAATAATTACATCTGCCTGAACCGTACAATCCTTTATCGATGGAAACACCGGATATGTGTTTGTCACTCCCGTATATGCATCGATTCCCGCTACAATCTGTACCTTTTCATCTTTTTCAATCAGTTCTGTTACAACTCTTCCCATATGGCCATTACAGCCATGCATTATTACATTTATCATTTTACCCTCTTTCTCTCCAAATAAAACTGTACTTTTTCCTGCACCATGGGTACATTTTGTCTTTATTCATAACTGCTTTATTTCTCTTTAAATTTGTATTGATTTTTTTCTTATACAAAAATATATTACAGTATTCCGTACGCTTCCATTGCCTTTCTCAGAACAGCCTTATTTGCGTCAGTCATCTCTGTCAACGGTGCTCTGACAGGTCCCGCTGCATATCCCAGCATACTCATTGCAGCCTTTACCGGAATAGGATTTACCTCACAGAACAATGCGTCAATTAAACTAATTGCATCAAGTTGTAACTTTGTTGCTTTTTCAATATCGCCGTCAAAAAATGACTGAACCATGTCATGAACCTGCTGCGGTGCAATGTTTGACCAAACGGAAATAACGCCCTTTCCGCCCAGGGATAACAATGGAAGTACCTGATCATCATTTCCGGAATAAATATCTATACAGCCATCTGCCAATGCGGCTAATTTTGCAACCTGTGAAATATTTCCGGATGCTTCTTTTATTGCAACAACATTTTTCACTTCTTTTGCAATCTTTACTGCTGTTTCCGGAAGAATGTTTGTACCTGTCCTTGACGGAACATTGTACATAATAATCGGAATATTCACAGCATCAGAAACTGCTTTATAATATTCATAGAGTCCTGCCTGAGTCGCTTTATTATAATACGGCGTAACGCAGAGCAGTGCATCTGCTCCTACCTCTTCGGCTTTTTTTGACAAGTTGACAGCCTCTCTTGTACACTTGGAACCGGTTCCTGCTATAACCGGAATTCTTCCGGCAACCTTTTCTACACAATATTTTATTGCGGCAATATGCTCCTCATCATCCATTGTAGAAGCCTCTCCCGTTGTACCACAGACAATAATTGCATCTGTATGACCTGCTATCTGATCTTCAATAATCTTTCCAAATTCTTCAAAGTTTATAGTTCCGTCCTCATTCATTGGCGTAATAATTGCTACACCTGCACCTGTAAAAATAGACATGGTAATATATCCTCCTTTAAAATATGTATTTTATCTGCCACAAGCAAGACCTGTGACCGCCCTGTGCCACTTTGTAAAAGAGAACAAACTCTCATAGTTCAGCAACACTCATTAAATCATAGTAATAAGACTTGTCGCATTATAAAAGGAGCTTTTGAAAGCTCCTTATAAGTATTGCGTATTTAATGCTTACAAGTAGCTCTCCATCATAACGATGACAGTCATACGGCTCTTAACCGTATGCCCAGGAAATGAGTCTCCGGAACTCTCTCCTTCGGCGCTGTATCCTTTCGACTATAATCATCTGCCCCCGGGGCATCCTATAATGTACTGATATAGCAACGCAACCTCTACTATTCTTTAACTATATTAATAATAACACCCTCAGCTTACAGTGTCAACCAATATAACATATTTACATATAATATTTCAACATATAATATTTCGACATATAGTACATTTTACTATCATATTATTTCAAGAATAATATCATTTATTTCGCTATTTTGTGAAATCTCACATAATCTCTTTATCTATTATATGCATATCACTCTGCCTTTGCTTTTATGAAATGACATCCGCTTTTGGATTTTTTGTTATATTCGATATATTTTCATCACCATAACCTTCCGGCATACCAATTTCTTGATATAGATAACCCAAATCCGTAATTGTTCCCTCATAATATTGCATAAGGGAAGATCCTCCATTCTTAAAGTCGGTAGGACTAAATGAGAACCACGCATATCTTTCAACATATTCCAACGCATCCAATTGTGGAATCACCATATTCATATAATCAATTACTTTTTGTCGCTGCTCTTCATCTTTCCCCGGATCTCCTGTAATGGCAAACTCTGTAATCCAAATCGGTTTGTGATACATTTCATAAGTTTCTTTTACTAAATCGATAAATGCTTCCGCACCTTCTTTTGCATACCAGTTCCAGTAATGATGTATCGGAATAAAATCCACATCCATATTCTGCGCCTCCATCTTTTCCATAAACGGCTGGAACCAATTTTCTGACCATGGTGGACACAATGCCGTTGCCGGCGCTCCGACAAGCAGATTTTGATTCATAAAGGCTTTCATTCCTTCCACTGCATCATCAACAGATATGTTAGACTGATCCGTTCTATCCGGTTCATTAAAGGCAAGAACATATTTATATCCCTGCTTACTGAATCTGCTGATTGTCTTCTCATCTGTTTCTGAACTTGTCCACATCATAGGAACGAACTCCAACTCCTGAAAAGATATATACTTGAAAGCTTCCAATGCCCAGTTATAATACCAAGAAACACCCCAATCCGGCGCTTCTATATTCTGTGCCATATCTTTGTTCACACACAATCCTTTTTTGTTCACATAAAAGGTAAATATATTCGAATAAATTTTTGTATTATATTCCAGGTCAGCCTCAATATATACATTATGGGCACTGACTTCTGTTGTATAATATTCGCAGGTTGTAGTTTCACTATCAGTCTCCGCAATAAGTTCATCGTCAACATAAACTTTATATCCTTCGACTTCTCCCATTGTATCTGCGGAGTTCCAATGAATTGTAATATATCCTGCAGCTTTCAGCGAACCTGCTGCGGGAGATGTGACAGCCTCCGCTTTCCACTGAGCGCAATTATTTAAAATTTTCTCTTGTCGGGCACGATTATTCTCCCCGATAAACCAAATTGTAAGGCATACCATGCCCACAACAATCACGAAAGCAATAATTATCAGCATTATTTTCTTTTTCATACTCATTTTTCTCGATTCCAATGATAAATCTCTGCCCTGTTCATTTAAAGTATCCATGTCTCTTTTCCTTTATCTTAAAATTAAATATTAAATCCTGATGAAACTCCTGTATTTTATTTTTCTCTCATCAGAATACCTCTCTACAATTCAAGCCAAAGTATAACTCTGTCATCTTTCTCTGCATCTGTTATAACAAAAGAAGGGGCTTTTAACAACCCCTTCCCTTATTTTAAATCCTATTTTTTAACTTTAATCTTTTTTACCTTACTCCATGCACCGTAAACTTTTTTACTTCCATTTTTTACATATGCTCTGACCTTTATGTAATAACGGGTTTTCTTCTTAAGTTTCCTTATGGTGTAAGATGTTTTTTTCGTAGTTTTTGACCAATATCCCTTAAATTTCTTATTATTAGAATATCTTATCTGATAGCCAGTGGCTTTTTTGATTTTCTTAATGGATATTTTAATTTTTCTGCCTTTTTTATTTTTAACAGATTTAATCTTAGCCTTGGCAGGCTTTTTGACAGATGTTGTACTGATATTTGTATCCGTACCGGAATTATTGCCAGTTGAAACATTGGATGAGATGCCTCCGCCAACTGTATTGGTTGCAGTACCTGCAACATAATCTGTTGTCGGATTGCCTAATGCCTTGTAGACTTCCCCGGCCGGTGTTAATGTTCCCGTAGAATATAACCACAATCCTGTTTTTGCATTATTAAAACCAAATGCTGCATATCGTTCCACATAATCTCTCTTGTCCAATTCCGGCATAACTGCTTCCCAAAATTCCTTTGTTCCATTATTTCCAGTAGCAGTTATATATTCACCGGTGGTAGAAAATTCTGTTATCCAAATTGGTTTTTTATATGTATTCCATGTCCAGTCTACTACTTCTTCCACAAACCATTCTGCCATTCCTGCTCCGCCATAGTTGTCAGGATAACAATGAATTGAAATAAAATCTACATCATGGTCATTATCTACATCCAGTTTGTTCATAAATGCCTGAAACCAGTTTGTAGAACTCTGAGGCCATATAGCTGTAACCGGCGAACTGATTCTGATACCTGTCACATCATCCAATCCCTGCCATGCACTGTAAACGGCATCTACCGTCATATCACATTGACCTGATAAGTCCGGCTCGTTAAAGGTCAGAACATATTTATAGTTCTTTGCCTTAAGTGCATTTACCCGACTCTTTATATTACTTGCCGATGTTGATTTCCATATCATAGGAACATACTCTATTCCCTGATACTGCTGTCCGGAACTTGGATTTTCTCCCCAATTGTAATACCATGCAACACCCATATCTTTAAGATTCAAATTTGCTCCCATATCTGTAGCCAATCCCAAACCTTTCTTGGATACGCCAAACCTTACGCTTGCTGTATTTTTTGTTGTTCCATCCGTAAACTCAGCAACAACCCACGCTGTATGATAATTGACCTTAGTGGTATAAAATTCATATGTTAAATTTGTGGTTGTTGTAACTAAGCTGCCATCAACATATAACCTGTAATTTTTTACCGCCCCCTGTGATGATGCATCCGTCCAATCGATATCTATATAACCGGCAGCTACCAAACTGCCTGCCGTAGGACTGGTTATCGCAAAGGTCGTATCCGCCTTCACTGTTTCGTCTCCTGCGTCGCCAGTTATATTTACAGAAAACATTAATATAACACATAGCATCATTGCTATTAATTTTTTTGTCAATTTCATATTTTATACCTCTGCCATATAAAACAATTTATCTTGTTTTAACTTTTACTTTTTTCTTTGCACTCCAAGAATAATAGTATTTTGTTCCATTTAATGTCTTGTAAGCACGTGCTCTTACATAATATTTGATTCTCTTAAATTTCTTTGGTTTCTTTTTAATCTTCTTTTTCTGTGCTTTTGTAAATTTAATTTTTATCTTTCCTGTAAGTTTCTTAACATTTTTTGTTTTTGTTGTTTTTCCGCCTTTTAAATTCTTTTTTGTAGAATATTTAATCTGATATCCTGTCGCTCTCTTTACTTCTTTAATACTATATTTAAATGCCTTCTTTTTAGCGGTTACGGTGTAAAGAGTCGTAGGCTGTTTCGCAATACAACCGGATATAGATGTATCTACATTGGTGCCTGAGGCTACACCATATGTTTTTGCATTGTACCCTGCCGGATTTCCTATCTGTGCATACATCTTGCCTATGGTTGTCAATGCGCCAGTATCATAAGCAAAAAGGCTGGATGCACTTGCATCATTAGAATAATAATCCGGGCTGAACCAGGAATATCTTTCCACATAGCTTCTTTCATTTAACCCTTTACATACTATCTTTAAGAATTCCTGAGCGTTCGCACTTGACTGAGCATTATTCTTATCAGCATTCCATAACGCAAATTCCGTAACCCATATCGGTTTTTTGTATTTGGCATATGTTTCATCAATCAGCATTAAAAACTCTGCCGCAGTGTTGGCATTATAATTTTCATAATATTTATGCACTGCGATGAAACTCATTTCCGCTCTTGAAGATGCTGATAATCCGTTCCAGAATGGTTCCCACCAATCCGTAGAATCCACAACGGATTTTGCCGTTGAAATTGACGGAGATCCAAGTCTCATACTTCCTTTATATTTAATAAATTCATTATTCCATCTCAAAACCATTGTACTAGGAAGAACATTTGATTCCCACTGAAGATCAGGCTCATTATATGCCAGCATATATTTATACCCCTGTGCTTTTGCGTGGTTAAAGATTGTAGAAAATTCCACATTCGGTTCTCCCCAAATCATAGGTACAAATTCTGTATCGTAAAATTTTGTATTTTGGTATCCTGTATCTTCAAATGACTGATATCCCCAGTTGTAATACCAACCTATATTTAAATCTGCCGGATCTACTGCAGCTCCCATGTCTCTTGTATTCACACAGATACCTTTTTTTGTTACATAAAATGTTCTTGTTGATGTCTGCACATTTGTACCATTTTTTAATGTCGCCACAATGTATGCAGTGTGTGCACTCACCTGTGTTGTATAAAATTCGCAGCTCATTGTCGCACCGGATGTCGGTGCTACTGTTTTGTGTAACTTTCCATCAACATATACTTTGTACTGAGATACATTTTCAAGGGTATTATCCCACTTAATATCAATGTATCCTGCACCAATCAGACTTCCCTGTGTCGGTGCAGTGATTGCGCTTGTTTTCCATTGATTTGCATCTGTTGCGGCGCTGACATCTTTTACATCCGTAATATAGATTCCGGAAATAACCAATGCAAGAGCCAACAACATAGATGTTATTTTCTTTAATTGATTCATATTACCTCCGCTAAAAAACATAAACAATATATTTTTCTTTTTTTAAAAAAGGGCAGAAAATATTATATACTTCCGCATATAACCTTCTCCACCCTTTCACCTGTTTCAAGATTAACTATTATTTAACATAAGCTTTCTTTTTTGCAGATAACTTACCGTATACTTTCTTCCCTGCAGAATCCAATGTATAAGCTCTAACTCTTACATAAACCATCTTTTTGGATTTTAATTTTTTAATAGTATATGTTTTCTTTGTAGTTGTCGCTTTCTTTGTACTCTTCATCTTCTTCTTTGTAGAATATTGAATCTGATAACCAACTGCATTTTTCACTTTCTTTTTCAGTGTCACAGTAACTCTCTTCTTCTTTTTACTCTTGAGAGATTTAATTACCGGCTTTGCAGGTGCCTTTGTCTTTGTATATACTGCTTCCAGTACCAAATTACTTGTAACCGGAGAGCTAAAGTTATACATAGCTCCTGTTGCTCTATTTCTATATCCTGTTAATGTATATCCTTTTCTTCCCAAATTTACCTGAGATACTGTCGCACCACTATTGACATATGTAGATGTTGAAGTTGAACCGTTGGTAAAGGTAACTGTATACTGTGTTCCTGCTGTCACCTTAAAATCTTTTACATAGATGCTTCCTGACATAGCGAGTTCTTCCGGATATGTCACGAGATTAGCACCCATAGCAAACTTGATTCCCATAACATCTGCCGCATACTCTTTTGCTGTAGATGGAATCTGAACAACAGCCGTTACCGTTTTCCAATCCTGTGTAGAATCCAGTTCTATATATCCTGCAGTGGTAGCGCCTGATGTCGTAACAAAGTTGATACCCGGCTCACCATTTGATACCGGATCATATGCCTTGAATAAAACATGCTTTGTCGTAATGCGCTTTGTCACTTTGTTTCCGTTTTCATCGAGAAGATCATTTCCATTAGCATCTTTCACTGTATTTGTTGCTGTTAATGAACTTTTAATCTTAAAGGAAATTGTGTAATAACGTCCGCGTTCAATCGGGATATTCGACAATGTTGTTGTAAGTCCCCACGGATTGTCACCTACAAGGTCTCCCGTCTGTGGGTTATATTCGCCATCCCATCCGGAATTTGCAACATATAACCAAAATCCACCATTTACCGTTGATGCGTTAAGTTCTGTACAACCATTATAATTTGGCGGTATCCATGCCTCTGTATAACTCATTGCATCAGGATTTTCCACTGCAGCTTCTGCTACTGCATCATACCATTCGCCGCCATCTTCTTTTGTGCAAACGGAAAAGGATGTCCAGGTCTTTCCTGCCGCAACATTTGCTCCGTTTGCCGCATGTGCTGCCGAAACAACGCCTGTTGTGCCTACTACCATCGTCAATGACAAGACAGCCGCTGTGATTTTTTTCAATAAATTCTTTCTCACGTTCTAGTCCTCCTGACTGATTTTGCTTTCTTACTCTAGCAACAGTCACCCAATGCTTTTGCATTGGGTGCTGTTTTTGCCTGTTTATAATTACTTTTTAACTTTTACTTTTACTTTTTTACTCCATGCACCTGCTGCATATCCTGTTGTCTTCATAGCACGTACTCTGATAGTATATCTCTTTCCGACTTTAAGCTTTTTAACTGTCAATTTAACTTTTTTAGTTGTATATGTTTTATTTCCAACTTTTACTTTGTACTTCTTAGCATTTGCTACTTTCTTCCAAGTAATCTTAAGCGTTCTCTTCTTATTATTTTTAGCTTTTACTTTCTTAACCTGAGCAAGTTTGCTGACCGTTGGAGTTGTAACAACCGGTGTTGTTGTGCTCGAACCGCCACTTACATTTGTATTGGTGTTTGTACCAGTATTTGTTCCTGTGTTTGTACCGGTATTTGTTCCTGTATTTGGTCTGTCCGGTGCAGGTTCAGTCGGCTCAAAGGCTGGGTTTAATCCTCCATCTGTAATTGAGAAATCACTTACATATACATGACCGTTCCAACCGTTTTCACCACTGGTATCTGTTACGATGTCAGAAACATCATTACCTGCATAATCAAGTTGTGAAGAAACATTTCCAAGCATAATTGCCGTTGAAAAAGCTTCTGCTGATACCCAGTTTGTAAATGTGTATGTGTATGTATTCGGGGTGGTTGTAATAGCAATTGTCAGGTTGGAGCCTGTAGGTGCGTCAACATCATAAGGTGTCATGCTCACGCCATTAACTTCACAACTGAAACCTACATAGGCATATTTTGTCTTTGTGGCATATGCAGTAAATGATACTGTATAAATATGACCTGCCTCAATCGCTACATCATTCATCTGTGCCTGTATCTGCCAAGGATTAAATGTTCCTGTGGTCCAATCCACATCCCAACCGGTATTTGTAATATTTATATCAAATCCGGTTGAAAGCTGTGTTGCTGTTTTACTTTCTTCCGCAGGTGATAAAGTTCTCCACCCATCAAGCACCTCATTCGTTCCATTCATAACAACGGAACCAATCCGACCTTCATTACCGTTAGCGTATTCATTATTATAATCAACTCCGCCTCTTGTAAATGTCCAGTAATTCAGGTCTACAGCAGTATCATCACCCTTTACTGTTGAAGCAGTACCCACCCCAAGTAATAACGTAGCTGTTAATGCTACAGAAGTGAATCCTGCTATCGCCTTGTTGAAAATTCTTCTCATTTTCAATTCCTCCTCTAAAATAATATTTTTTCATGACTTGAAAATACTTATTTTCAGTTGTAAACATTATAACATAAACATTTTTATAATACAATCTAAAAATGTTATTTTTCCACAAATAAAACTCTTTTTATTTTAAATAAGTGCATATTTTTTACAAACCATGCACCAAATTAAGCATTTTTCATTAGAAAAAACGTTTAATTTTTTTATTTTATTTTACGTTTTTGAAACGTTTCAACATATTTGTTTCCATTTCTTAAATTAGTTCCATATATTCACATACTGTCATATCATGAAATATCATAAATTTTGAAAAAATAAGTAAAAGCACCTGCTATGATGGTACAGATGCTTTTTACCTCCATTTTATAAAATATACATTCAGAGAATTTATTTTATTTTAACACGTTTGACTTTTGACCACTTGCCATATACCTTATTCCTATTATCATTTAGCGTATATGCTCTCACTCTGACAAACAACTTTTTCTTGTTTTTAAGTTTCTTTGATGTAATGGTCATTTTACGTTTTGTTACCAGTTTTTTGACAATTGCCTTTTTATTGTTTTTTGCATTCTTTTTCGTCTTATAAACCGCTACCTGATAGCCATTTACTCCTGAAACTTTCTTGACTGTCACTTTGAGCTTTTTGGCTGATTTCTTTTTCGTTGCAATCTTCTGAATAGATACCTTTCCCGGTGCTGTAATTTTTGTTTCTTCACTTGACGGAGCTGACGTTGTCTGTCCTGCAGTGCTATTCGGTGCCGTTGTCTCCTCTGTGCCGGCACCTGGTGTAATTACTTCCTCTAATCCATCATCATACATTTCATCATCTGTGATGACTTCTGCAACATATCCTTCAGGATTACCGATAGAAGAATATAATCTTCCAAGTTCCGTATATGCGCCGGACGCATACTCAAACATTGCCGTCGCACCGGAGCCATCCCATAAATCTATCTCATTTGTACTGTCAATATCATATGAGAACCAACAGTATCTCTCTACATATGGGATGTCGTCAAGATTCTCAACAATTTTTTGTACAAACTCAGTCATCTCAACTCTTCTTTCATAAATTTCATAGCTATAATCAGCGCTCGTGCCTTTCATGCCAAAAACCGATAATTCTGTTACCCATATCGGTTTATGGTATGTTTCCCACAGAGTCTCTATTGCTTCCAAAAGCCCTTCAAAATTAATCTCGCTTCTGTAATAATGCAGAACAACCGCATCTATATCATCACCGACGCCGGACACCCAGGTTTTTGTTGCATCATCCAAATAATCGGTATATAATCCCCATTCACCGGTCAGTGGGCTTTGACAAATATAATCACCATTCATAAACCGTCTAAGCCATGCCGAATCACCTCCCGGTGCAGCCGGTGCAGGAGATACTTTTCTCATATTTAATGGAGAGATATATTCCTTCCATACATCTACAGAATCAAAGAAAGACATGTTTGCCTGTGTTCCGATATCCGGTTCATTAAATCCCAGTATGTAATTAGAACTGCTTGTCATATTTAAAATACCTTCTTTACTGTCCTCTCCATCCCCCCACATCATCGGGACATGGGCAACACCATCATCTACACTGTTGTTGAAAGCTTCCGTAGCCCAATTGTAGTACCATGAACAATTCAGTTTCTTCAGAGATACTTTATCACTCATATCTCCTCCCAAAGCCAGACCTTTTTTAGAAACATAAAACGTACGGACATCTGAAACAAATTCATTAATTCCGTCACTGGCTTTCACAGTAAGTTCATGTTTGCTGACAGTTGTTGTGTATACTTCTGTCTTTCCTTCATCTTCCGATGTGAAGGTTTTTATGACAGCATCCGCTGTGATTTCTTCACCGATTTCTGTTTTTACGATGTCATCGCCAATCCAATACATTGGTTCACCGTCGAGATAAACCGTATAGGTATAACCTTCCATGGAATTATCAAACTCCACGTCAATATAACCTGCACCGATCAACGCACCTTCTGCCGGAACTGTTATTACATTTGCCTGCCAGTCGCTTTCCTGCGCCTGAACATCTTCCACACTGACATTTCCCGTAAAAGCCATTGAAAGTGCCATGACCATTGTTAATAAAATAGATATTCCTTTCTTCATTTTTTCTCTCCTTCTGTTTTTAACTAATAATAATCTATCATAAATTTCCTTTTAAAACAATTACATTCTTTACATAATTTCAAAATGCCAAACTTCAGCTTTTTTCTAACTTTGGTCAAAGTGTTTCAAAATGCTTGAACACAACATATTTTGATATGTCACCGAGGAAATAAAATGGAATAAAAAAGTAAAAAAAATCATAACGGTAGTAGGGGGGTGATTTTTTGAAAATCCAATGGAAAAATCTGATTACTTGTATTGCCATACCGCTTGCAGTCGGCAGTTTATCTGCGCTTCTGACGCAAAACAATATGGAAGCTTTTGAATTAATCAACAAACCTGTTTTATCTCCGCCGGGCTGGCTGTTCCCGGTGGTCTGGACAATTCTGTATATTCTTATGGGGATTGCATCCTATCTGGTGCTTACATCCGGGAAGCCATATGATACCGCTCTGACTGTATATGGCATTCAGCTTGTATTTAATTTTTTCTGGTCAATTATCTTTTTCAATCTGGAGCTATACCTATTTGCGTTTATCTGGCTTGTACTGCTGTGGTTGCTGATTCTCAAAACAGCCATTTTATTCTATCAAATATCAAAACCGGCCGGATATTTAATGCTCCCGTATCTACTATGGGTAACCTTTGCGGGTTATCTGAACTTTTCCATTTATCTTTTAAATTGAACAGAATCCAAAGACTGCTATCTGTAAATATTAAATTATCAAAAACAGCCATTAATATCCGGCTACGCAAAGATATTCGGATTTCAATGGCTGTTTTATTTTATATTTATAAAAAACGACGGATATCAATGGCAAGTTTCTCTTCAAGAATTATCAGCCGTTTCGTGATATCCTTAGTTTTTTCATCAGCAGCTTTATATTGATTCAGGTATTTGTTAAGAGATTTCACGCCCATATTACATCCATCTGTCATTAAATCGGCAATGGTCTCATCCGATTCATCCATAACTAGTTTCACATTTGTTTTCACCCATGACATGCTTTTCGCCATCGGGTTGGGTTCTTTTCCATCATCATGGTATTTATCTAAAAGTAACTGAATTTCTTCTTTCAGCTTATCGTGTTCACCTTTGCAATCCGTAAGGTACTTACGAAGTGTCTCATCGTGTACATAATCCAGAACGTCATCTATAGATGCAACACCCATTTTAATTCCGGCGTCACATTCCCGCAGTAGCTTTATCGTATCTGCTTCAATCATTAAATATTCCCACTCCTTTTATTTTATGGATTAAGAATATTATCTGCGCCTTTTCCAACATTATACCGCCGTTTAGTAAAGCAGTTCATCCTGGCTGTTGGCTCATCTTTTTTCTCAATCCGACTTCTCCCCTAACTTTTTGCGACGTTTTCCCTACAAAACATATAATATATTCTGAAAGGTGTGTTCTCCCAGAACAAATTATATCGTAGTCAACCGTAAAATCTTCCATTATTTTATTTTTGACAATATTGATTTTATTCATTTTAACAACATGTTGTGATATAACATAGTTGTACACCTCGACATGAGATATAATCTTAGAAAAAGCAAGTATTTCCAATTGGGGGATTCAGTTTCGTGAAGAATACCAAGCTGCAGCTTTTTTCAATTGTGAGAAGAAAGAAACCTAATTATGAAAAAGAACTCCTCACACTATGCTTTGAAACAAACTGAATCAGGATTTTATAGTAGAACAGACAAATCATGACCACCCAAACGGGTGGTCATGATTCTACAAATAATCCATATTTGACCGGTTCATTATTCGTCCAGATATTCCAGCTTGCTCACTGAAACTTCATAAGCTACATGCTTTTCGCTTTCTTCTTCGCTGATTTTCTTAACGTATTCTCTGCTCTGAACACGTCCCCATATCTGTATATGACCTCCAACATCAAACGTTGATGCATATCTTGCATTTCGGCCCCAGGCAATGCAAGGTATGTAATCAGATTTTCCATATGGTCGGTTTACTGCAACCAGTAAATCAGCAATTTCTCTTCCCAAAGGTGTTTTCCTGTATACCGGAGCCTTACATATATATCCGTCCAAAAATATCTGATTTGTTTTTCCTGCTTCCAGATTTTCTTCAACTTCCTCCCATTCTCTCACAAAAATGGACAGAACAAGTTTGTTTTTTGTTCCTTCGTGACGATTATATGATCTGAACTGTCCTGAAACTTCCACTAGTCTTCCCTGATAATCTTCACTGACATCTACCAGTCTTTCAGATACCAGCAGTGGAATGACATCCGTCAGTTCACTTAATCTGTCCACCGAAATATCTACCACATAAAATCCTTCACCAAACACTTCGTGGCTGAACCTGAATTCGGATACAATCTCTCCTATAATACTCACTCTGTTGTTTTCAATAACTTTGTCAATCATTGTATTTCCCCCTTTACCATACTTTGGTTTATTATTTTTTTATCATTACTATTATATGAGAAAATTTACCAAATATGTAAAAAATCGTTCGACTTATAACGACATAGTATTTACGCTCTCTTTTTATTCTATCAAACACATTTATATAACACAAAACAATAAAATTCCACTATTGCACAAATATCCCCACATCATATGATGTGGGGATGTGTAATATATATTACTTACTATTTATTAACTTTGACTTTCTTGATGGCACTCCAATCACTGTAAGCTTTCTTACCGCTGTTGTAAGCTCTTGCTCTTACAAAATATCTGGTACCTGTCTTGATTTTCTTTGACTTAAGGGTTAATTTAACTTTCTTTGTTGTCTTTTTAACCACTGCCTTCTTATCATTCTTTGCATTTTTCTTTGTCTTATATACGGCGATCTGATACGCTGCGGCACCGCTAATCTTCTTTCTTAATGTTACTCTGATCTTTCTGCCTTTCAGGTTTTTAACAGCCTTAATCGCTGGTTTTGCAGGTGCAGCCGGACCAAAGCTAAAGTTTGTAAGTCTTATGGTTGTTGAGTATGTTGAATCGCCGTCATTTGGTGTTGTTGACGCCAATGAATATCTAACTTCTGCATCCGGATCTGTAGTAACACCTATTCTGTCACCCATTTCTCCGCCAATACCAAAAGTAAGACCTGTAGCAGTAGCATTTGCCGTGAAAGTCTTGTTGTATGTAACAGTCTGACCAGCCTCTATAAATACCCAGTCTCCGAATGCAAGTCCTGCAAGAGTTTCATCCCCTTCTACTGCAATCTTGATGTAAACCCATTTTGGGCAATTCGTTGATGTAATTCTAAAGGAAAGAGCATACTGCTGACCCTTTACAACAGAAACATCATTACGCATTACCTGGGCGCCCCAGCATCCACCCCATCCGATGGTTGCCATATCTGCTGTCCAACCGGTATCTGTGTTTTCTGTCAAACTGCCGTCTGCTCCTTCATACCATCCGCTGGTTGCTCCAAAATAACTGTCCCATGATGCAGCAAAACATGTTGTACCCACTGCCAATACAAGAACCAGTGAAAGTACGGATGCTGCAATTTTCTTTGCCAATCCTTCCATGATTGTTCCTCCTTAATAATTTGTTGTTTTCAGGAAACTCTTCAAATGTCTCCGAATTGATTTGAATTAGATTAATATCCGTAATCAAAATCCTTTCGCTTACTATTCTATAACATTTATGGGGGTTCCCGCAACCCATTTTTTTAAATTTTCTGCAACAATTTTTATAAGACGTGTCCTGGTCTCCAACGGCGCCCATGCAGCATGGGGTGTTATTACAAGATTTTTTGCGTTAAGCAGTATGCTGTCACGCTCCATCGGCTCTTTTTCAATAACGTCCAATGCCGCCGCTCCAATGATATCATGGTTCAGTGCCCATACCAGATCTTTCTCGTTGACAACGCCTCCTCTTGAAGTATTAATAAACAAAGCATCTTTTTTCATCTTTCTGAAGAAATTCCTGTCACACATTTTTTGGGAATCTTCATTCAATGGACAATGTACTGAGACAATATCAGATGCAGATAATAATTTGTCAGGCGGCATGAAAAGAATTCCGTTTGATTCTCCTGCCTGTTTATGTCTGCTTGTGGCAAGTACATTCATTCCAAAGGCCTTTGCGACCTCACCTACTTTTCTGCCAATGGAACCATATCCTATAATACCTATGGTTTTTTGATATATTTCCCGCATTTCCATAAACGGAGAAAATTTGTCTGTTTTAATCCATCCGCCTTCTTTGACAAATTTATTATACTTTCCAACTGTGTTGTAATTATGTAGAATCAGTGCAAATACATGCTGTGCCACCGCTTCGGTGGAATAACTTCCGGCATTACATACGGTAATTCCATGACTTCTTGTATATTCCAGGTCAATATTGTTATATCCCGTTGCAAACAGACCTATATATTTCAATTCCTGAGCCCGACATAATTTTTCTCCGGTCATTAAAGATTTATTGCACAAGACAACATCTGCGTCATGAATTCGTTCCACAATCTGCTCATCTTTTGTAAACGGATATACTGTCACCTCGCCGAACTGTTGAAACACTGAAAAATCAATATCGTCATTCAGCGTCAATGTCTCCGCATCTAATATTACTATTTTCACTTTAATACCTGCCTTCATTTTTATTTTAATAGGCATAAGCCATGCTGCTCATTCATTTCATATGTCGCACCGGAAGAAAAATCAAAAACAACTATTTTCATTTTTCTCTGTCAGATTTTGCCTATATGCAGAAACAACCAAGAATTAAAAAAACAAATCGTTCTCTCAATTCCTGGTTGCATCTGCATATATAGCACATGTCTAAACACGCTTGGAATATTCTCCTGTACGTGTATCAATTACGATTGTTTCGCCCTGCTCAACAAATAAAGGAACATAAACCGTAGCGCCTGTCTCGACAACAGCCGGCTTCGTGGCATTTGTCGCTGTATTTCCCTTAAATCCCGGTTCTGTCTCTGTAATTACCAATTCGACTGTAATTGGCGGCTCAATCGCAAATACATCACCGTTATGCGAGCAAATCTTTACTGTTTCATTTTCTTTTACAAACTTCAGTGAATCCCCCACATTTTCTTTGCTGATGGCTATCTGATCATATGTCTCGCCATCCATAAAATAATATAAATCACCATCATTATATAAATACTGCATATCCTTTCTGTCGATATGTGCATTTTCAAATTTTTCCGTTGGTCTGAATGTCGTTTCCACAACACCACCGTTTTTGATGTTCTTTAATTTTGTTCGAACGAAAGCTGCGCCTTTTCCTGGTTTTACATGCTGGAACTCAATAATCTGATAAATATTTCCATCATATTCAATTGTAATACCATTCTTAAAATCGCCTGCTGATACCATAATTTTTCCTCCTAAAAGTTCGTCTGTGATTTCTCACATCATGAGATATTATAAGATATATTAATAATTATTTCAACTATTTATTTTCAGCTGACAGGAACGGTTCCATCTCCAAATGCCCTGTCATTTCTAATTTATTCAATATTTCGAAACACGTCATGACTCTGTCGTTTCCATCTACATTGACTTTTATGTCAGCCACCGACTGATATCTCGGCTCCCTTTTCTTCATAAGTTCCGTAATGTGTTCTATACTCATATCGTCATTTAGAATCGGCCTGTGCGTGCTATCCTTCACTCTTTCAAAAATGGTTTCCGGTTTTGCGGTAAGTAAAACAATTTCTCCGCCGCTCTTTAATATTTCCACATTTTCATCCCGAAACACTGCTCCACCGCCACAGGAAATAATTTGTTCTTTTCCTGTCTGCAGTTCTTTTAAGGCATTCGTTTCTAAATCCCGGAAATACTGCTCACCATACCGGTCAAAAATTTCGTTAATTTCCATACCCGCCTTGTCTACAATATATTTGTCCACGTCAACTTCCTGAAACCCGGTAATTTGGGAAAGGGTTTTTGATATCGTGGTCTTTCCGGTTCCCATAAATCCAATCAGTGCTATATTGCAGTCTATCCTGCATCCATTTCCCGCCTTTAACAATTTTCTCACAACCGGCACCTCCAACTGTCCCGGTGCAGATGCATGAATTCCTGCCGCAAATGTCATAACAGAACCTGTCAATCCGGTACACACTCTTGTAACCGCTCCCAGTTCCCCCATCGACATTGTGATTATTGGTACTCGAAGTTTGGCGTCAGCTCTTTGTGACGCTTGAATCAATCTGTCCACATCTTCCTTCTCTTCCGGCATGACGGCAAGCTTACAAACATCTGCCCCCATTTTTTCCATGGTCAGTAGTATGTCTACCATTTTCTCCTCTGACGGCGTCATATTAAAATAATGATTGGATCCGATAACCCTGACATTCCGACTATGAATATCATCTATCAGCCGACAAATACCTTCCGTGTCCTTTTTCCCATATGCCTCGATATCAATAAACGCAACATTTTCTTTGCCCGCCACTGCAGCCACTTTGGAACAATATCTGCTGTATGCTTGAAAGGAAATCTGTCTTTCTCCGCCCTCTTCGGCAGTTCGAAAGGTAAAGATAATCGGAATTTCATTTAAAATCTCATGAATTTCTCCCAATTGATAAATGATTTCCGATATATCGTTTTTTTCATTTTTTATCCGATAATAATCCGCTCTCCATTCTACAATATCCGGATT
>CALWNA010000205.1 GCA_944382505.1 uncultured Lachnospiraceae bacterium | reverse complement strand
CCACATATAAGAAAATTATAACATTTAGCTTTTTATATTATTAGGCATCCTTTTTTATAGAAGTGTTTATTTTATATGCTTTTGGATAAAATTAACAACCAGTTTTCGTGTTTCTTCTAAAGCGTTTGCTGTTTCAAATTTTCTTTCAGGATGCCATTGCAGCGCCAGAATCTTCATTTCCTCTGATCCAAATGCTTCAATCGTCTGGTTTTCACGGTCAATCGCAAGAGGCTTAAAACAATCTGCCAGCCCATCAACCGGAATTACATCTTTATGAAAATTGTTCACCCATATATTTCTATCCTCTTCACACAGATAAACTTCATGATCTACACCTCGGGGTCTGTCTACACTTAATTCCGGATGATATAACAGCTTTCCTCCAAACAACGCATTCATATACTGCATTCCCCGGCATGTTGCAATAATAGGAATCCCTTCACCAATACAATGTTTTATCAGTTTTTCTTCCATTGCATCTCTGTGAGGCTGTAATTCTTCGTTGTGGCTTCTGTCATAGTACTTTTCCGGCAACGCTCCGCCACCTGCGACAATCAGCAAATCACACTGGTGCTCAAATAATTTCCCTACATTTTTTACATAGTTGGAAGCGGGTTGTGGAATAAATCCCAGCAGCTCATAAAATCGAATGTAAGCTGCTTCCAATACATCTGTGGGGTCTCCGTATTGATTGACTCCTTCTCTCTGGGTGATCAACGCTCTTAAATCCTCGCACTGAATCCCTTCTTTAATAATACCGTTGGCACAATCAAGTTCCATGTAATTAATGCGAGAAGCATAATTATATATCTTTTCACCACATCCGATTGCCGCAGGAATTTCAAACTCAGCACATCGAATGGCCATATGGGAAGCCACACCACCATACTTTGTTATAAAACCTTTGATTCCTTTTGTAAAAATCCATTCATATCCCGGATCAGCTTTCGGAATCATAACAATCTTATCCATTAAATCTTCGTCTGTTTCCAATTCCAGATTGACAACTTCACCAATTACTTTTTTTGATGTAATAAAATTCGGTCTTGCCTCATTTACCGGAATAACAGAAATTCCCGTTTCATTCAGTATTACATCCGGGAGAATTATATTCAAATATTCTTTATAATGCGTCTTATTTCTGCGTATGCATTCATTTAACTGTTCTTTGACCCGCACAGGACTGAAATCTTTATATTTTTCCAATTCCTCCACAGATATCCACGAAAGATCTTTTCTGTCAATTTCTAACAACTTGCCGAGATTTTGTATCAGATCAAGAACGAGGCTTAAAGATTTTGTAAATTCAAATTTAAAATATTCTCTTCCCTCAATAGAACTAATAAGAAATTTGTTAAAATCTTCAGCCGATACATCAAGTCCGATAGCATTCAGGGCTTTTTCCAAAGTTTTTGGAGCAAGACCGGAATTTTTTTCTTTTATTTTCGCTGATTTGCTGTGTCCTACCGCCGGTCGGAATACCATCTGATTGTAACTGTCTGTTCTTATATCATATGTTCCGCTTCGTAAATGTCCGTATTTTTGATTAAAATCATCTCTTGACATTTTTCCGGTAGAAAATTTTTGGTAATCCTGCTCAAACTGTGAAGAAACCGTTGCTATGGATTTCATAAATTCATCTATCTCTGCCTGCGTAAACCATCCGGAAGCGACAAGGGAGCTGCAAAAGGATCTTGCCATAAACGCCATTCTTGCCTGTCTTGTAAACTGCGGAGTTCCCAGGATTCGGATATCCTTCAGCAATTTCATAATAGCATGTATTATTTCATTGACATCCTGACTTTCCATATACAGATTCTGAATCACTTTTCGTGACCTTTCCAAATGTTTGATATCCGCATTATCTTTCAGTGATATGTCCTTCTGATGATTTATTGTTTCATTGGTCAATTTTTTTATGGATGCCACAATCCGCTGTCTTTCTTCCTCAGAAAAACCATTGTCAAGCAATTCTTTTGTTCTTTTATCGGTATTGAAATCATAGCTCGAATATACAATTTCAAATTCTATCTTGTCATGAGCCGTAGTGTCTTTCACTAATTTATCGGAGTAAAATTTCACAAGTTTTTTTGCCAGATTTTCATCTAAATCCGCCGGAATCAATGAATAAAAAGAATACTCCAGGCTGATATAAGGTTTTACACCGATCTGATACATTAATTCATCTTTTAACTGCCGGTATCCCATAGGAACTAATCCCTGATTCCATGCCTTTGACGTAATAATATATCGATACAATGAATAATCCAGAGTTCTCGGGCTGGTTCCTATGATTTCGGATGGATTCCAGAAAGCCATATCGGAAAACATCATTGTTTTTCCGTCTATCACACTCTTTATCGATTGATAATCATTTTTTAAACAATTAATTTTTTCGTAAAATTTTTCAGAAATTTCCGCTGCATTTTTAATTTTTGAAAAATTTGCAACAAGAGGTCTCACCTGAAAAATAATAACCTGATTATTTTTGTTAATAGCAAACTCTATATCGAGAGGAATTCTTAATATATCCTCAATTTCGTTAACTGCAACAATAAGATTTTTCCATGTCTCATCCAATTCTTCCAGATGAATATTTCTTGCAATCCATAATGTCTTTCCGCCTCTTCCGCTTGTAACGAAATCTGTTGAACCATTATCATCGTAATTGATTAAGTAGTATGGCCGCCTTCCCTGTATGTCATATGTGAACAAAACGCCGCTGTATACTACGTCAACAGCCTGATGCTGAATCAAAACCTGTTGATCGGATATGTCGTTCATGTCAGATAAATATGATTCAAGTACCAGATCTATGGCATTTATTATCGCAGGAATGTCTGATGAATCCACATCAAGTATGCTTGTGTAGTGTCCTGCATTGGATTTTTTCAGACAATCTTCATTGGTAGAAGAACTTCTAACTACAATTTTTTCTCCTTGAAATTTTTCTCTTATGGCAATTGCGGTATTTTTTTTATTTTTCGTATAATCTTTTGCAATAATAATAAGCATTTCTTCAATCATACCTTTTGTGATGATACGATTCAATGCCTTTAATGTATTAGCCTTGGTAGAAATCAGCTTAATTTCCTCTGCGCTGTTTAATTCTGACAAATTATTATACTCTCTTTCACTCATTACCTGCTTTTCCTTTACTGATTTCTTTTAATTTACATTATTGGGTTTCATATTCTTTCTGTTTGATTGTTTTATTTTCCTGATTATCACTGAATAACTGCTTCGCCTTGTCCACGGTTGTCTGATCAGGTTCCATTACATAAGCTCTCTGACTCGGCACTGTATAAGTGTAATTTGACGTTCCCGTACCGTTTACACTATACGTTATAATCTTCCATTTTGGAGCATTCTTTAACTGGAATTTCACCAGCTCTTTAATACTTTTCTTTGTCATATTTGTCTGAAAACTTTCGCTGATGTCATTTAGTATCTGATCATAATTGTGGAGCAGCGCCGTTGACTGACATTTGTCAATAATCGCTTCAATCACTTTCATCTGATCTCTTCCCCGCTGTTTGTCTCCCTGGGCAAACGCATGCCGTTCTCTTGCAAACCACAGCGCCTTTATGCCGCTCATGTTTTCATTCAGCCCTTCGGTATAACTGTAACCGTGGGTTGAAAATGCGTAATCCGACTCAACATCGATTCCACCCAGAGCATCAATGATATTGACAAATCCCGTAAAATTCAGTCTCACGAAATAATCAATTTCAATGTCATAAAGCCTTTCCAACGTTTCCATGGAAACCTCTATTCCATAATTACCGGCATGGGTCAACTTGTCTTTGGCACCGTTAGAAATAGATAATGGCACATAATAATCTCTTGGCGTGGACACCATGGCTATTTGACGGGTTACCGGATTAACCGATAGAATAATATTCACATCACTTCTGCTTCTTGCGGTGACATCTCCCTCTGTGTCAATTCCACTGATGTAAACATTAAAACAGCGCTCTGTAACACCGCCGGCATCTTTCTTCTTTGAAAGTTCATTTTGAATATTCACGGTGTAAATACATTTGATCGCATCCGAAAAATCTGCATATTGACTGTTGTTTTCTTCATCGTCCGTATCATCTCCCGCCGATTCAATCAAATCGATAAGCGACTGATTTAAGATGACCGCTTCTATCTCCCCGTCGAGAAACTGTTGTGCCATATTCACAGGATCTGCATATTTTTTTGTGTCGACGTTCTGCGCTATTTCCGCTGTGACAGCATTAATTACCGCAACAGCATCATCGGCTGAATACTGAGAATTATATCCAAATGCATACTCCTTTGCATCCTCTATCTCTTCTGCCTCGTTATCTTTTAATACGTATATGCCATACTCATCTGTGGAAAGCTGAGAATTTTCCACCACTTTGTCAATGGTTTCATCCGCTTTTAAAATAATATTTTTCAATTGTGCATCATAAACGCCGCAAAAAATGCTGGCACCTGCAAGCCCGATAATCATCATTCCTGATATTACAATGGAGATAATCGTTCGCTTTCTCCCCCACTTAATAACAAATGGGATGATTGTCATCAGCACAACGACAACTTCCGGTATAATAAGATATTTCATCGGCATATAGTCTAACAGTAAATAGTTTTTATAGGATACAAGCCGATATACCATCACCTCAAATATCATCAATAGCACCACTTGCATCAGATTAACCGCTAATGCCCAGTTCCTTAGTTTTTTACTCATTTCTTTTGCCATTTGCGTCCTCCCCACTGCATAAAAAACAATTTTTCATGCAATTTTCTTAAGTATTTTTAATTTATGTATATCATACAGTCGCCGGGTTTTGTAGTTGTACTTTTTTCCTGAAAACCCATTTTTAACATTATACCATTTATATAAAAAAATAAAAATATCTTAATTAAAATGCACCATCATTTTTTTGCGGCATATTTTAGTGTATGGAGGTAATTATGAACGTTATTACAATTTTATCAGGTGACAACCGCCAGATTTTTGCAGCAGATTATTTTAACCAACACGGTTATAACGCATCAATGAAAACTAATTTTAACTTTAATAACGAAAAGGTCATTGTCTGTGGCACACCTTTTTCCAAAGACGGAAAAAATATAAACTGTGACTTTTATTCCAGTTTTCCGATAGATACCTTTATCAGTCTGCTAAAGCCCGGCCGGATTATTTTTGGTGGAAATATTCCGCAATGGGTAATGGAAGAAGGGATAGAAAACGATATTGTTTTTGTAGATGTTTTAAAAGATAAGAATGTGGTTTGGAACAATGCCATGCTTACAGCCGAGGGGCTTATCGGAAAAATTATATTGCATACAGATTTTGCACTAAACGGATCAAAAGTCCTGGTTATCGGTTTTGGAAAATGCGGCACCAATATTGCCTCCAGATTATTCTCATTGAATTGCAATGTCACAATCTATGATCATACGCCGGAGCATCTGAGTCAGGCATCATCCTATGGTTATAACATATTGGAAATTTGCGATTTCGATAAAAACATTCATGATTTTGACATAATTATTAACACTGTTCCTTGTGAGGTTTTGACAGATTATCATATGGGTCTGATAAAAAATTCCTGTATTCTGTTTGAAATCGCCTCAAAACCATATGGCTTTAACAAAGAACTTGTTAACAAATATAATTTATCCCTTATTACATGCCCCGGTCTTCCCGGAGAAACTGCGCCGAAAACTGCCGGGGAATTAATTGCACAAAGTATCATTTCATATTTAGAAAGGACTGGGATAAATGGCTCATAACTTTAAAGATAAGAATATCGGAGTTGGTATTACCGGCTCCTATTGCACTTACAAGAAAGTCTTTGAAGAATTAAGGCGGCTGGCAGATACCAAGGCTAATTTATTTACTATTTTTTCAGACAATGCTGCCCATACAGACAGTCGTTTTGGTAAATGTAAAGACTTTTTAAAACTAGCGGAAGAAATCAGCGGTAAACCGCCAATTACAACAATCCCTGATGCTGAGCCTATCGGGCCAAAATCAATGCTGGATTTGCTGATAATTGCTCCGTGTACCGGAAATACTTTATCAAAACTCGCCAACGGCATTTCTGACACACCCGTGTTAATGGCGGCAAAGGCACATCTCAGAAACAACAGACCTTTGGTAATTTTCTTAAGCACCAATGATGCTCTTGGAATGAACTTAAAAAATATAGGTATACTTCTTAATACAAAGAATATTTATTTTGTTCCTTTCGGACAGGATAACTATATTTCAAAACCGAATTCCATGATTGCACATGTAGATTTAATTGAAGAAACAATTGAAAAGGCGTTGGGCGGACGGCAGATTCAGCCGGTCATCAAAAGCCCTCATGTGACAATTTTATAATTTAGGAGATTTTTATGTGCGGTATTGCTGGTTTTTTTCAAACAAAATACGATATTTCAGACAGCCAAATTTATGCGTTGCTGTATGAAAAACTGACTTATATGAAACATTCAATAAGGCATCGCGGACCTGACGATGATGATGTGTATATGGATGGTTTTGTCGGATTTGCCCATACCCGTCTTTCTATCCGGGATATTGCAGGTGGACATCAGCCCATGACATGCATATACAACAATCGGAAAGCTACCATAATTTATAATGGAGAAATCTATAACACCGACGAATTAAAACTACGTCTCGCCCCTTACAATCCCGAATTGAAAACTACCAGCGATACCGAAATCATTCTTTATTGCTATCTTATATTTGGCACTTCAATTTTTAAAGAGCTAAACGGAATCTTTGCATTTGCCATATATGAGAACAATAAAATAATTATTGTCCGTGACCATATAGGCGTAAAACCGCTTTTCTACTACGAAGATCATAATCAATTCGTATTTTCCTCTGAACAAAAAGGGATTTTTGCCTATGGAATCAAACCGGAAATCGACCGAAACAGTTGGTGTGAAATTATTGGACTTGGTCCTGCACACACTCCGGGAAGTGGTGTGTTTCAAGGCATACACGAAGTTCTTCCGGGACATTTTATGACTGTCACAACGGATTCTCGTAAAAATATTTCCGTGAATGATCATTGCTACTGGAAATTAAAAAGTCACAGGCATACAGAAGATTATGCCTCCACGGTATGCCATTGCAACTATTTAATCACCGACAGTATTCGCCGACAAATGGTTTCAGATATCCCTATCTGTACATTTTTGTCGGGAGGACTTGATTCCAGTCTTGTATCAGCTATTGTGCAAAAAGAACTTGGGGAAAAAGCTCTGAATACTTATTCTTTCGATTTTGTAGGCAACGCCCAAAATTTCAAAGCAAGCGCTTTTCAAAGTACACAGGACAGACCTTTTGTGGATATTATGACAAATTATATCGGCAGCAATCATACTTATTTGGAATGTAATAACCAAAATCAGATAGACTGCCTGTTTAAAGCAGTGATTTCCAGAGATATGCCTTGTATGGCCGATGTGGAATCTTCTATGCTCTACTTCTGCAGCCTTGTGGCAAAAGAATGCAAGGTTACCCTTACGGGAGAATGTGCTGATGAGATTTTCGGCGGCTATCCTTGGTTTCACCGGGAGGATATGCTTTACCGTGATACATTTCCATGGTCTTATGACATGAAAGCGCGAACGCTTCTGTTCAAGAAGGAGTTTATTCATGAATTAAATATTAATGAATATGTGGAAAATGCATATAAAGCTTCCGTCAATGAATGTCCGGTTTTTGAAGAAGATAATCTTCTGGAACAAAACCGTCGCAAAATTTCATGGCTCAATATCCGCTGGTTCATGATGACGCTGTTAAACAGAATGGACCGTTGCAGTATGTATTCGGGTCTTGAGGCGAGAGTTCCTTATGCAGATTACAGAATTTTAGAATATGTCTTTAATGTTCCGTGGGAATATAAATGTTATCATGGTCAGACAAAAAGTCTGCTTGTGGAGTGCGGAAAAGAATACCTTCCGCCGGAAATACTTTATCGAAAGAAAAGTCCATATCCAAAAACTTACGATCCGACATACGAACAGATATTAGGCAAAATGGTTTTGGAAGAGCTGAATAGCAATGATGTACTGGCAAATATCATTGACAGAGAAAGCTTAGAGAAATTCATTGAGAGTCCGAAAGATTATGGAAAACCTTGGTACGGTCAACTGATGGCAGGTCCACAGATGCTGGCATATATTTTACAGATTGGATTCTGGTTAAAAAACTATAATTTATAACAATTATCATAATAAATTTCTCAACTTACTTTTGTTGAAAAACAAAGGGTAAGTTGAGAAAACTCTTACTTAATCACAAAATTTTCCAGCCTGCTTTCACCGCTTATTTTTTCACGGATTTTTTCTTCTACCTGCTTTACTTCTTCCCGAAAATTTGCAGCAGACATTCGAAGAGCGCCATGTCCCATAATAATCAACTGTTCCAAGGCATCCGAGGTGGTAACGGTCACCCTATATTTGCTTGCCATTTTGTGCGTAGTCTTTGCAATATACATATCTGCTGTTTCTGCCTCTTTCGTATAGACCACGTAAATATCATGGTATTTCAAAACCGTCTCCTTATGTCTTTTTACATTATACGCATCGAATACCACAATTACCGTATTTCCTTTATATCCCTGATAGTTACACAGCATATCCATCAGTTTGTCTCTTGCCCCATCAATATTTGTGGCAGCAATCTGCTTCAATTCCTCCCACGCAAAAATTATATTATATCCGTCTACCAATAAACATTCCGGAAGAT
>CALWNA010000204.1 GCA_944382505.1 uncultured Lachnospiraceae bacterium | reverse complement strand
GGAAAGAGTATTTATCTTCATGACCCTAGAGGAAAAGTTGCAGGAAGCTACGAAAAACTAACAGAGGAGGTGCTTGGACGTGAGTAAAGTAAGAGAAAAAATAAAATTAACAAGTTATGATGAATTGTTAAAGGTAGATGTAGCAGATGGATTAAAGGAAATTGAAATAGACAAATTACATGATTTTAGAAAACATCCATTTAAGGTAACAGACGATGAAAAGATGGATGAATTAACAGAGTCCATAAAGGAAAGAGGAGTGATTCTTCCTATATTAGTTAGAAAAACAGATGATGAAGAGTATGAAATAATATCAGGACATAGGCGAACACATGCGGCAAGACTTGCAGGACTTGAAAGCGTTCCGGTTATTGTAAGAGAGTTAAGCGATGATGATGCAACAATAGTAATGGTGGATTCAAACATTCAAAGAGAAGAAATACTTCCAAGTGAAAGAGCATTTGCATTTCAAATGAAGCTTGAAGCAATACACCATAAAGGCATAAAGGGAGCAGAAAGCAGAGAGGTTGTAGGTGAGACAAATGGTTTGTCGGGCAGACAGGTATCACGATACATTAAACTGACACAATTGTTGCCGGAGTTGCTTGAAATGGTTGATGAAAAAAAGATAGCCATAAAGCTTGCCGTTGAAATTGCAGAGCTGTCTGAAAAAGAACAGCAGGAAATATTGGATTATTATAATCTAGGATATAAGGTTAGCATAGAACAGATTAAATCAATTAAAAATAAGGAAAAGACAACAGAGGTTATAGAGCAGACAGAAGAAAAAAGCAGGGAAAGTACAAAGGTTATAATTTCAGGAAGCAAGCTTAATAAATATTTCCCTGAAAATTATACAAAAGCGGAAATGGAGAACATAATTTACCAGTTATTGGAGAAATGGAAGAGTGATGGTTATGACATTTGATTATTATTACGGAGCTCAGGCAGAGCAGTTTAATTTCATAAGAATTCCAAAATCAATGATAGTGGATCCAATGTTTGCAGATTTATCAGTCAATGCAAAGCTTCTTTATGGAGTTTTGCTTGACAGAATGAATCTTTCAATGAAGAACAGATGGTTTGATTCAGAGAACAGAGTGTACATAATTTATCAGATTGCTGAAATTATGGAAGATTTTAATTTCAGTAAAAAAACAGCTGTAAGATATTTAAATGAACTTGAAGATTTTGGATTGGTTGAAAAGAAAAGAAGAGGGCTGGGATTACCAAGCCTCTTGTATGTGAAGAATTTTATTGTATTACAGGACCATTCAGAGCCTGATGATACAGATTTTAATGATAAGACAGAATATGATAATTTAAGTGAAAATATGGAAAATTTTGTAGGTACAGAACAGGAAACTTCCAGAGGTGTAGAAACTTACACTTCAAGAAGTGTAGATATGGAAACTTCTAAAGGTGTAGAACAGGAAAACTTAAGAGGTGCAGGAACTTACACTTCAGGAAGTGTAGATGTGGAAACTTCTAAAGGTGTACGACAGGTTACGTCAAGAGTTGTAAAAAGTACACTTCAAGAAGTAACCGAAAAGGACCCACTTATTAATAAGACTAATAATAGTAATACTACTATGAATAATACTGATTTAAGTAATACTAAAGAGAGTAATACTATCTTATCTAATCCAGCTGTGAAAGAAGCAATTGATAAGATGGGAAGAGAAGAAGAATCAGATTTTGATAAGTACAAAAAATTGGTAAAAGAAAACATAGATTATGATGTTTTGATAGACAGGCATTACATAGAAAAATCAATAATAGACGGAATGGTTAATCTGATTGTTGAAACTATGATTAGCGAAAATGATTACATTGTCATATCCAGCACAAAGTTTCCAAAGGAGACGGTAAAGTCAAGATTTTTAAAACTGGATATAAGTCATATTGAATATGTGTTGGAATGTATGAATCATAACACAACAAAAATTAAAAACATTAAGAAATATTTGTTGGCAGCACTTTATAATGCACCAACAACAATAGACAGTTACTATAAGGCAAGAGTGCAACATGATATGCCGGAACTTGCAAACTAGAAAGTGGGACACCGGGTCCCAATGTAAAAATAGAAGGAGTTTGGTTGAAAGTGTCGAAATTCAACCATATTAGAATTTGAAATAAAAAATTAGTATGGTAAAATGTGTTTATCGATTCTCAATGAAATAACCACAGAATTGAAATCGATGAATATTTGTTATAAATGGTAAAACGATTCGACAGAAGGGTTGGAACAATGATTAAGAAAAAAAATAAATATTTGATTATGACAATGCTGATTGTCACATTAGGGTTTTGTTTAACCACCAAAACCGTAAGTGCAGGGGTCATTGGAAAAGTAACACACATTAAGGTTTCAGCTGTTACTAAAAAGTACAAGACAATAAAGGATGCAAGCTTAAAAAAGACATCAGTGAAGTACAGGGCAGGTTACAAAATAACGTGGAAGAAAGTTAAAAATATTTTAGGTTATAAGGTATATGTTTATTATCCTGCAGTGAAACAGTGGAAATGTGTCAAGACAACAAAGAAAAATAAATACACATTGACAAATCTTTTGGCTAATGAAAAGGTCAAACTGAAAGTAGTTGCTTACAAATCCATAAAAAATGGAGAAAATAAGCAGGGAAGTTTTTCGAAGACCATAACAGTTAAAAATAAAAGTCTTACATATGTTAGGAAATCAAATGGAAAAATAAAAAAGAGATTTAATGACAGAGTGGCAGCGGAAAATGCTTTCATAGTACAGAATGGGTATAGAGCAAAGGTTGGAGCAGAGAAACTTGAATGGTCAGAAGCCTTGTACAAGGTTTGTCTTGAAAGAGCAAAGATGATAAGCAAAAACTTTTCCCACGATGGATGGACAGATACTGTATTTAATGTTTTAAACAAGGAATATGGCATAGAAGAAAAATATTATTGGTATGAAGATGATAATGGTATGGAATATGGAGAAGCATATGCCATAGGCGAGAACATTGCAGAAGGATCTGATAATTATAAGGATGCAATGAAGCAATGGAAGAACAGCCAGGGACATTACAATAACTTAAAAAATCCAAGCCATAAAAGTGGAGCAATAGCATGTTATAAATCAGAAACTGGCACATATTGGGTAGCATTGTTTTCAGATATGGATGTGGACAAAATACTCAAAGAAACAAGTAAATAAAACATTTAGAACGTCTTATTAAATTAAGGCGTTCTTTTTTTGTAGCAAAAGCCCACTAAGTGATTTCGTGCTTGCACGGAATATCATTTAGTGGGCGCAAGAACATCGAAAAGCTATGCTTTGAGATGTTAATATGCGTTAATCGAGTAGACTACTCGATGATGTAGTATAAAAAAAGTTGACACCCCATTCTCAAGGATTGGGTATATAATTAAGAGAATAAGGAGTGA
>CALWNA010000203.1 GCA_944382505.1 uncultured Lachnospiraceae bacterium | reverse complement strand
ATCCTTCCCACTACCGGGGCGGATTAGGGACTTTCACCCATTAGAAACGTGCGCCGCCAGGCGCACTACAAAAATAAACGCAGTATATTTTCATATACTGCGCTTATTTATCTTATGTAACCCAAGTGCCGTCCTGTGTTTTGAGTCCTAGCAACCGCCAGGTGGGCAACCGCATCCAAAGCTCAATCTTCCACTAATTATATGAGGCCTGACATCCCCTTGGAGATTAGGAATCCCTTTAATCAAACTGTAGGTTCAAAATTTACAGGTTATCAGGCACTTTGGGGTATCAAAACAGTTCACATAACGCAAACCATCCTGATAATGTAATTATAGTTTAATATATAATATTTTGCAATGTTTTTTCATTTACAAAATATGGTATTTTTTTACTTCTTATAACTGAGGTCCTGCTGAAACAAGTGCCTTTCCGGCATCATTTCCGGTATATTTCACAAAGTTCTTATTAAATCTTTCTGCAAGATCCTTTGCCTTTGCTTCCCATTCTGAAGCGTCTGCATATGTATCACGAGGATCCAGAATTGCAGGATCAACACCTGTAAGCTCTGTAGGAACTTCGAAATTAAAGATAGGAATCTTCTTTGTAGGAGCGTTGTTAATATCGCCATTTAAGATTGCATCGATGATTCCACGAGTATCCTTGATAGAGATACGTTTTCCTGTACCATTCCATCCTGTATTTACCAAGTAAGCCTTCGCTCCATTCTGTTCCATTTTCTTAACAAGCTCTTCCGCATACTTTGTAGGATGAAGTTCCAGGAATGCCTGACCAAAACATGCTGAGAATGTTGGTGTAGGCTCTGTAATTCCACGCTCCGTACCTGCAAGCTTTGCAGTAAATCCTGATAAGAAATAATACTGTGTCTGTTCCGGAGTCAGTATAGATACCGGAGGTAATACTCCGAACGCATCTGCAGATAAGAAAATAACATCCTTTGCTGCCGGTGCTGCAGATACCGGGCGCACAATATTTTCAATATGGTCGATCGGATAAGAAACACGCGTATTTTCTGTCACACTCTTATCATCAAAGTCAATCTTTCCATCAGCATCTACGGTAACATTCTCTAAAAGTGCGTCACGTCTGATTGCATTATAAATATCCGGCTCAGATTCCTTGTCAAGATTGATAACCTTTGCATAGCAACCGCCTTCAAAGTTGAACACACCATTATCATCCCATCCATGTTCATCATCACCGATTAACAATCTCTTAGGATCCGTTGAAAGTGTTGTCTTGCCTGTTCCGGAAAGTCCGAAGAAGATTGCTGTATTTTTGCCTTCCATATCCGTATTTGCCGAGCAATGCATAGAAGCAATCCCTTTCAATGGAAGATAGTAATTCATCATGGAGAACATACCCTTCTTCATCTCTCCGCCATACCATGTGTTCAAAATAACCTGCTCACGACTTGTAATATTAAATACAACTGCTGTCTCTGAGTTGAGACCAAGCTCTTTATAGTTTTCTACCTTTGCCTTAGATGCATTATATACAATAAAATCCGGTTCAAAATCTACAAGTTCCTCTTCTGTAGGAACAATAAACATATTCTTTACAAAATGCGCCTGCCAAGCCACTTCCATAATAAATCTGACAGCCATACGTGTATCTTTGTTTGCGCCGCAGAATGCATCTACTACATATAATTTTTTATTCGAAAGCTCTTCCAACGCTAACTTCTTGCATGCGTCCCATGCTTCCTGTGATGCCGGATGATTATCGTTTGGAAATTCTTCTGAAGTCCACCAAACAGTATCTTTGGAATTTTCATCTTCAACAATAAATTTATCCTTTGGTGAACGTCCTGTATAAATACCGGTCATAACGTTCACTGCGCCAAGTTCTGTCTCCTGTCCTTTTTCATATCCTTCTAATTCCGGGTTTGTTTCATCTTCAAATAACTTCTCATAGGAAGGATTATAAACTACTTCATTAACACCGGTAATGCCATATTTGCTTAAATCAATTGTTGCCATTTCTTTTACCTCTTTTCTTAAATATCGTAAAATTGATGAATCCGTATCACATAAATACGAGTCAACAACTCCACAGTGAATTATATATGAAGCTTTTTAGATTGTCAACTTTTCGATATTTACAGACCCATTCCCCGGCTGATTCAAAAAGCTGTCTGCCAACTCTTGTTCGTCGGCAGACAGCTCTCTATAACTTTTTAACAATATTATCTTTTCCCTTAAAAATGCTTTTTTCCGGAACCACTCCTCTTACACTTGACAATGGGTAAATATTAGAATTTCTTCCAATCACTGTTCCCGGATTCAGCACAGAATTACATCCGACTTCCACATAATCTCCAACCATGGCTCCAAACTTCTTGAGTCCCGTCTCAATCTGCTCTTCACCGTTTTTTACAACTACCGGCGTTTTATCTGATTTTACGTTCGATGTAATAGAGCCTGCTCCCATATGGGAATGAGTTCCCAAAATGCTGTCACCGACATAATTGTAATGTGGAACCTGTACCGTATTAAATAAAATAACATTTTTAAGTTCTGTGGAATTGCCCACCACACAATTTTTCCCTATGATAACCTTCCCTCTGATAAAAGCTCCCGGTCTTATCTCGGTATCTTCATCAATAATTAAAGGGCCGGTTAGTGTGGCAGTCGCTGCAACCGTCACTGATTTTGCAATCCAGATATCTTCTGCCGGATGATCATATTTCTCCTTGGATAGTGTTGGTCCGAGTTTCAGGATAAATTCTCCGATATCTGCCAACACTTCCCACGGATACTGCTTTCCTTCAAACAGCTCCGCAGCTATTGTTTCGTTTAAATCATATAAATCTTTCACTGTATACATGTTTTCCCTTCGCTTTCAACGCTATACCTTTCATTTTTTATAAACAGTATCCGTATTGAATTCTCATTTACTCCACTGTAACTGATTTTGCAAGGTTTCTCGGCTTATCAACATTCAATCCTTTGAGAACTGCTGTATAATAAGCAATAAACTGTAAAGGAATAACAGTAAGCATCGGCATTAAGACATCTTCCAGCACCGGCAATTCAATGACTTCATCCATAACGTCTTCACTGAACTCTGTTCCCTCTTTACATACAGTAATCGTAAATGCGCCTCTTGATTTAACTTCCACAATATTGCTGACTGTTTTTTCTATCAATTCACTCTGTGTTGCCACACCAATTACAGGCATTCCGTCATCTACTAATGAAATCGTACCATGCTTTAATTCTCCTGCGGCATAAGATTCTGAATGAATATAGGAAATTTCTTTCAACTTAAGAGACCCTTCCATGCTGAGAGCATAATCGAGCCCTCTTCCGATGTACAACAGGCTCTGGGCAGTAATCAGCTTTGAAGCCACATATTTGCATTTCTGTTCGCATTCCATTGTCTTATCAATCATATCCGGAATTTTTGCAAGTTCTGCTGTAAGTCTCATGCACTCTGCCTTATTAATGTGTCCTTTTGCATATGCCATTTCAAAAGCAAGAAGATACATCACTGACATCTGTACGGAAAATGCTTTTGTGGATGCAACAGAAATTTCAGGGCCGGCATGTGTATAAATAACCATATCTGATTCTCTGGCAATGGAAGATCCTTTTACGTTCACTATCGAGAGAACCTTTGCTCCTTTTTTATGTGCCAGATGAAGGGCGGCCTTTGTGTCCGCCGTTTCACCCGACTGTGAAATAACAATCACTAAATCGTTTGGAGTAACGATCGGATCTCTGTATCTGAATTCAGAGGCAATGTCAACTGTCACTTCTGTTCTCGCCAGCTTTTCAATGACGTACTTTCCGACCATTCCTGCATGCATCGCCGTACCGCAGGCAACAATAAAAAACTTTCTATATTTTTTTAAATCTTCCAGTGTCAATCCACATTCGGACAAATCCGGCATTCCTCCTACAATTCGTGGAGCGATTGTCGTTCTCACTGCTGTCGGCTGCTCATGTATTTCTTTTAACATAAAATGCTCGTAGCCACCCTTTTCAGCAGAATCCATATCGAGATTGGACACCTGAACCTGTTTTTCAATCTTCTGTCGGTGAATATCACAAAATTCAATTTTGTCTGACTTGATTGTTGCAATTTCATTTTCCTCAAGAAGATAATAATCTCTTGTATATTTAAGAATTGCAGGAACATCTGAAGCAATAAAATTTTCCTGTTTTCCAGCACCAATAATCAAAGGGCTGTCTTTTCTCACTGCGAAAATGCAGTCCGGATAGTCTTTAAACAGAATACCGAGAGCATAAGCACCCCTGATATCATTTAATGTCTTAATAATAGCTTCGATTGGATCTCCCTGATAATAATAGTCCAGTAATTTTGCGACTGTCTCTGTATCTGTCTCACTTACAAATGTATATCCCTTGCCTGCAAGGAATTTTTTTATATCCTTATAATTTTCAATAATACCGTTGTGTACGATGGAAACTCTTCTGCTCCCGTGAGGATGAGAGTTAATGTCTGACGGTTCACCATGGGTTGCCCATCTTGTATGTCCGATTCCACAATGTCCATCCGGTTTATGGTTTTTGTCAATTTTATCTCTTAGATTTTTTAATTCCCCTTTTGATTTTTCCACAGTAATTTCGCCGTCTTCAAACACTGCAATCCCTGCCGAATCATAACCTCTGTATTCAAGTTTTGACAAAGCATCCAAAAGTACTTCTGTACAATCTCTCTCTCCTATATATCCAACAATTCCACACATTACTTTTTATTCCTCCCATAAAATTGTGCTACATAATTATAGTAACTTGTCATTTGTCCTGCGTTATTTAAATGAATGACATTATGAAATCTTTCTCTTATAAAACTATCCAATTTTTCCATATACTCATCCGAAGATATCTTGCCTTCCGCCACCTGCGTCAGTCCCAGTTCCCAACTGGCAGTAAGTTCCGGATTTAACAATGACTTAATTGAGCCGTGAACAATGCCAAATATCATCTCCCCAAGTTGGGTCGGTGTAATAACCTGCGTTTTTTTATTTAATGCTATGTACTTAATATTTGTTAATTTTTTAATAATCTCCGCTCTCGTAGCGCTGGTTCCAATGCCGGAGCCTTTAATTTGTGCGCGTAGATCTTCGTCTTCAATCAACTGACCCGCATTTTCCATTGCAAGAATCAATGAACCGGAAGTATAACGCTTCGGAGGCGTTGTTTCTCCTTCCTTCATTTTGATTTCTTTGATAGAGATTTTATCACCTTTAGACATATTATGCAATAAATGAAAGAACGCTTCATCCAGACGCTGCTCCTCATTGTCATCATTACTTTGCACATCCGCAGAGCTTTTCGCGTTTTGTGTGCTTCCGCCTTTTTTCTCTTTTGGAACTCCCGTGATTTCCAAATATCCTTTTTGCACCAGAATTTTAAAATTTGCAAAAAACTGTTCCGTACTTGTACTTCCATCCGTAAATGTTGCAGGCATTACGCCTGTTAAACTTGCCTTTTTGTAAATTGCCGGCGGATAAAAAATACTTAAAAATCTTCTTACAATAACCATATATACTTTTTGATTGATTGGCTTTTGCTTTGCCAAACCATTAAGTCCCTGACCGGTTGGTATAATTGCATAGTGATCTGTTATTTTTTTATCATCCACATATTTTGTTTTTTCAATTTCTTTGTGGGAACCTTTCTTTAAAATATTTTCTGCAAACATACCACAAGGCTGATAATACCGTAATCCGGAAATATTCTTTCCGATTTCTTTTGCGACTGCCGTTGACAATACTCTTGCATCCGTTCTCGGATAGGTTACAAGCTTACTTTCATATAACTCCTGTACTACATTCAATGTCTCGTCAGGACTGAGTTTAAACATCTTAGAGCATTCATTTTGTAACTCTGCCAGATTATATAAAAGAGGCGCCTGCTTTCTTTCATCTTTCATGGTAATTGACTTAATTGTCATTTCCTCAGAACGATTTCCTTCCAGAGCATTTATCAATGTCTGAGCAGATGTTTTTTCCTTAAATCCATTCTCTTTATATAACAATGGCGATTCAAAGAATTTTGAGCCTTTTACAGCCTTCCACTCTGCATCAATCTTCC
>CALWNA010000202.1 GCA_944382505.1 uncultured Lachnospiraceae bacterium | reverse complement strand
GCAAGAGAAGTATCTTTTACTAACGTAATAATTTCGTTCGACATCGGAGGAACAATTCTTTTAATCATCTGCAAAAGTGTAATTTTGAAGAATATCTGTGTCTTTGTCATTCCCAGAACCTGTCCTGCTTCTCTTTGTCCTGCGGGAACCCCCTCGATTCCGCCACGGTATATTACGGAAAAATAACAGGAATAATTGATAGCAAAAGCGACAACCGTTGCAGTAATACGGCCTGTTTCATTTCCGCTCCATATATTATGCCCCAGCCAAAGTCCCGGTCCGTAAAATATAATAATAAGCTGTAACATCAGAGGCGTTCCCCTGATAATCCAGACAAATACCTGTATAATATATCTCAATATTTTTAATTTACTCATTGCACCAAAGGCAATAAATAATCCGAGAGGCAATGCGATCAAAAGCGTAAAGATAAAAATTTCAAAAGTTGTTGCAAGCCCATCAAAAAGTGACAATGTTACTTCCCAAAACATATGGTATCTCCCTTATTCGTTTTTTAGCAACATAAGGCAGAGAGCCATAACCCTCTGCCTCAATATAGAATAGTTTTTTTCTTATTCTGCCGGAACAACAACTACCTGAGCATTGTTACAGTAGGCGTTTGTACAATCCATAGCATTCTTAACTTCATCAGTTAATGTCATGCCATTCCATACTACGTCGATATTTTTTGAATCCAATTCCATCGCCTTTGTGTCCCAGTCAATTACAACAAATTCAACTTCAACCCCCAGTCTTTCAGCGAGAAGTGATGCCATATCTGCATCAAATCCAATCCAATTATTATCCTCATCCTGGTAATCCATTGGTTCAAATTCCGTAATACCTACAACCAATGTACCTTTTTCCTGTATGTACGCTACATCGCTATCGCTTTGTGCTGCTTCATACTGGCAATCCTGCTGTTCTAGCAACGCTTCCTGAACGCCATAAATCTCTGCTATCTGTTGCATTTCTCCGGATGCATATGTCTCCGCTAAGAATGCATTGATATATGATACCAAGTCAGAACCTTTTCTACATCCGATGCCATACTCTTCTGTTGTAAGTTCATCTGTATATTTGAGATTTGGATAACTTGTTCCCTCTCCAATCATTGCTCCAGCCATCAATAAATCAATAATTGCTGCATCTGATGTACCGGACTGCACTTCCATTAACGCATCTGCCTGTGAAGAAACAGAATTAATCTCCCATCCTTTTTCCTTTGCCACTGTCTCTCCGGCAGAGCCGGCTTCTACGGCATAAACTTTTGCCTCATCTGATGACGCTTCGCCGGATTCAGAATTTCCACATCCCGCCAGACACAATGTTGCAGTCATGGCAATTGATAATAATAATGCAATTTTCTTTTTCATTTTTCCTCTCCTTTTTTGCTGTATTTGCGTGCTATCACTTTACTACGCTAAACTAATCAGACTATAACACAATCATTTTCCATTGTCAATTTTCATATTTTCACAAAAAAATCGCACGACCCACAAGTTTTAATGGATAGTGCGACTTTTATTTCTTATAAAACTTTGGATAAAAACTCTTTCGTTCTGTCATTTTGCGGATTATCGAAAATATCTGACGGTGTTCCCTCCTCAAGAATCATACCATCATCCATAAACAATACGCGATTTGCCACTTCTCTGGCAAATCCCATTTCATGAGTGACAACAACCATTGTCATACCTTCATTTGCAAGTTCCCTCATCAGTTCAAGAACTTCTCCTACCATTTCCGGGTCGAGGGCTGAAGTTGGCTCATCAAATAAAATCACATCAGGATTCATCGCCAGAGAACGAAGAATAGCAATACGCTGTTTTTGTCCCCCTGATAATGTGGAAGGATATGCATCCGCCTTATCTTCCAATCCAATCCGTTTCAGAAGCAGCATTGCATTTTCTTTTGCCTCATTCTTTATCTGCTCTTTTGTATGAATAATCTTAACAATTTCTTTTCTGTTCTTTCCTCGAAATAAATTTAAAATACGGTTTCCTGCATTTTTTCTTTTTATTTTCTTTAAATCCCGGCACTGCACATGCACAGGCGCCATCATGATATTTTGCAATACTGTCTTATTGTTGAATAAATTAAAATGCTGAAATACCATTCCCATATGACGACGATGCAAATTAATATCAATTTTCATGTCGGTAAGATCGACGCCATTGAAGATAATACTGCCTCCGGTTGGGTCTTCCATACAGTTTAAACATCTGAGAAAAGTACTCTTTCCGGAACCTGAAGGTCCTATAATGGCTACAATATCACCTTTATTGATGGTTACATTAATTCCTTTCAGAACTTCCGTTTCACCAAAGCTTTTTCTGAGATTAATTACGTCTATCACTCTTCTTCAAGCTCCTTTCCATCAATTTTATAAGCAGTGAAATCACAAGCACCAGTGCAATATAAATAAGCGCCATTACAAGATACGGAACCATGAACTCATAACTATTGCTTCCTATGTAGCTAAATGCAACATAAAGATCTGCTGCACCTACAAAACTTACTACGGAAGTTTCTTTTATAAGAGATATAAATTCATTTCCAAGGGTCGGAAGAATGTTTTTCACTGCCTGTGGAATAACAATCTTCATCATGCTTGTACCAAAACTTAATCCAACTGCACGTCCTGCTTCCATCTGTCCCGGATCAACGGACTGAATACCACTTCTCATAATTTCTGAAATATAAGCCCCACTGTTTAATCCGAAAACCAACATTGACACTTGAACTCCCGGAATCCTTATGCCAAAAACAGGAAGCAATACATAATAGAACACCAAAAGCTGTACAACCATGGGGGTTCCCCTGAACAATGCCACATAAAAGCTACAGATAGCGTTTAACACTTTCGGCAATGTTTTATACTTTGGAAGCACTCTCTCTGTTGCAATAACAGTTCCTATAACAATACCGATCAGTAAACCGGTAATTGCAATCATCAGGGTGTTCTGCAAACCTTCTATCACTTTTACGTAGCCGTTTTGTTCCAAAAATATTTCTATAAATTTGTCTATCTTTTTGTCAAAATTGCCCATAATAATCCTTTACTGCATTTCGTTAATAGCTGAAGTAATGGCAGCTGCAGGTGCGGCATCAATAATAACATATTTTATGTTTCCATTTAGCATATCCTGAACTGCAAGTGAACCATTTTTATATGTTTTACATGTTGCCGGCAGTCCGTCAAATTCCCAATCAGCATCCCCTTCAACATAGAACTGACCTGTTGTTCCTGCCTGAACGCCAATAGAATCCGCCTCTGTCAATTCATTTAAAAGTGCTACTACCGAATCTGCATCTTTACATTCGTCAAATGTTGTATCATCGCTTCTTACAATAAGTCGCTGTGAAGCGGAATAATATGATTCAGAGAATGCAACATATTCTTCTCTATCCGGCTTAATTGTAAGACCTGCCATTGCTATATCGCACTTTTGCTGTCCGACGGATAAACAAACTGCGTCAAATTCCATATTTTCAATTACCAGTTCTTTTCCGAGTTTTTCAGCAAGAAGCTTTGCGATTTCCATATCAATACCATAGTAATTGTCACCCTCTGTATATTCAAACGGTTCGAATGCTGCATTTGTAGCAACGATAAGCTGGTCCTTTGAATTATCCCTCTTAGCGGAAACTACTGCTTCCGGTTCGCCATCGCCAAAATACTTGTCACAGATAGCATCTAATGTGCCGTTTTCTTTGATTTCTTTTACAAATTCATTTACCTGTTCTAATAATTCCGGCTGTGATTTATCAACACCAAATGCATATTCTTCTTCTGTAAGGTCGATATCTATTACCTTTGCCGTGACAGACGCTTTATCACTATCGCCTGTTCCCTCACTTCCACATGCACACAACATTACTGTTGATAAAACGAAAACTAACATTATTGAGATTAATTTTTTCATTTAATCTTCCCTCCTCTTTTCATTGATTTGTTTGTAAAAAAACTATGAATATTATACATTTTTTTTACTTCTATTGCAATAAAGTGTTTAATAATATCTATCTGAGAAAAAGCTTCATTTATTTGTGATATGGCTGATGATTTATAATCCGATAACTCCTGTACAACTGTTCCAACAAAATAACTCTCATTAATTGATGAGGAAATGTCATTTTGGAAAAACTAAGTTTGTAATCCGCACGCTCAGAAACAGAAGAATGAAGCCCCAAAGAACCGCCAATCACGAAAATAATATGACTGGTACCATGAATTCCAAACTGACGGATTTGCTCTGCCAAAGCTATGGAATCAATCTCTTTTCCCTTGATCTCAAGCGTTATCACATATGCATCCTCCGGAATATGCTTTAATAACCGCTCTGCCTCCTTCTGTTTTACAACATTTCTCTCGTTTTCTGAACAATTCTCTGCCGTTTTTTCGTCTGCCACCTGGATTATTTCCAATTTGCAATATCTGGATAACCGTTTTAAATACTCATTGATAGCCTCCGTATAAAATTTTTCTTTCACTTTTCCTACTGCAAGTATCGTAATTCTCATAATAACATGCCTTTCCAAAAATTATTTATGATTATAGCATTTACGGACTCGCTTTTACAATAGAAATCTACATTTGCCGGGAATGACTTGTGAATGACGCATTCTTGTTATATAATTATTATAGCTACATTAATCAAACGATTTTATGAAGGGAAAGCTATATGGAAGAAAGAAAAAATACAGATTTAAACACAGAAGTTGCTGAAGAACAGAAGATGGACGGAGCCGAAAAAACTGATGCCAATGACAATGCGAAAATTCCGACAAAGCTGTCTGATTTTATGGACAATAAAGTACATTCTTTTGTAAGTTTATCGGACAAGTATAAAGATATTATGTCATCCGCTTACACAATGCTCTTTGTTGGTATTATTGGTATTGTCTGCGTGATTCTTGTTCTGACAGAAATTGTTTCGCTGCCTTTTAACTCTGAAACTGCATGGCTGTTTGACAGTGTTATGGGAGGTATCTTTATTATTTTCATCATTGCAGGAATTGTATCCTTTATGCACGCCAAACAGGTAAAACTTGATGCTGATGCGGAAAATGCCTTAATTCAAAGCATTCTTGACTGGGCGGATAAAAATCTGACTGCCGAATCCATTGACAGAGATTTGGATTTGGAACAGCCTGATGAACTATTATATTTTGGAAGAGCAGATTTTATCAAAGATTCCATTATGCATCAGTTTGAGGAGGCAGATGAAGCCCTTGTTCTTGAGCTGACAGAACAGATTTACCAGAAAATATATGAACCAGAAAGTGAATAAACATTGATATTATAAAAGCAATTGTTAAAGCCACAGAGATATCTGAAAACGATCTCCGTGGCTTATTCATTTCTCTTAAATTCTATTATATTTAATTTAAGTTTGGAAGATTGGAAATATATTCTTTAAATAAATTCCAGTCGCCTTTCTTTAAATCAAAAGTATCTTCCTTAAATTCATTCACTACATAACCTTCTAATAAAAATACATCGATTCCAAGATTTCTTGCACACATATCTTCATGAACATCATTTCCCACCATAAGACAATCTTCCGGGTCTTTGTCAATCATTTTCAGCAAAAACCGATAAAATTCGAGATTCGGTTTAGAATAGCATGAATTTTCGTATGTTGTGATAAAGGAGAAATCCTCCGGGTGAATCCCCGCCCAGGAAATACGTTCCATTGTAGCCACTTCAGGAAATATTGGATTTGTGGCGATAACCAGCTGATAACCTTTGCCTTTGAGAATCTCTATACATTCAGAGACAACATCCGTCGGGTGGGTAATATATCTGGCGACGCCAAAATCTTCTTTATAAAATTTTGTCAGTTCCTTTTCCAGCTTCCTTTTAAACTTTGACTCCAGTTTTCCTTCCCCCTTTGTCATAAAAGCTTCAAAAGCTTTCCAGAAACATTCTTCATTGGTAATCATGCCATCGTTTTCAATCATCGCCTTCTGTCCTGCCCATATGCCGGCAATTACCTCATCTGCATCGTATCCTGCAGAAGCAAGCCTATTGCTTAACAGAAATATATATGTATCTGTAAATTCTTTCATATCCATCGGAAGCATTGTTCCATCTAAGTCAAAAAGTACTGTATTCATCGTTTTAAAACCTGATTATTCATCCCAATTGTGGTAAACCTGCTGAACATCCTCATCTTCCTCCAATTTGTCAATGATAATGTTCATTTTTTTTATCGCTTCTTCGTCTGTCAGTGTAACATAATTTTGCGGAATCATTGTCACCTCTGCCTGTGCCATCTTTATTCCTGCCTGCTCCAATATCTCACGAACTTTGCTGAATTCCGCCGGCTCGGTAACAATTTCATAGCTGTCCTCTTCTTCGGAAAAATCTTCCGCTCCGGCGTCAATTGCCATCATCATTAATTCATCCGGATCCATATCACATTCCTGTTTGTCAATGATAATCTGCCCTTTTTCATCAAACATATAAGATACACATCCCTGGGTACCTACATTTCCACCGCCCTTTGTAAAGCAGTTTCTCACATTTGCCGCCGTTCTGTTTTTATTATCTGTCAAAGCGTCTACAATAATGGCAATACCGTTTGGTCCATATCCCTCATATCTTGCAGATTCAAAGTTAACTGCACTGGCATTGCCGGCTGCCTTCTTAATTCCTCTTTCAATTGTATCATTTGGCATATTGTTTGCTTTTGCTTTTGCAATAACATCACGAAGTTTACTGTTATTGGCAGGATCCGCTCCGCCTTCCTTTACGGCCACAGCAATTTCTTTTCCGATAATCGTAAACATCTTTCCCTTTGCCGCATCGTTCTTTTCCTTCTTATGTTTAATATTCGCAAATTTTGAATGTCCTGACATTTTATTCCCTCTCCTGTATCTTTTATTTTTCTTACAAACGCAAATAAGGGTGCCGTCAGCACTCTTTTTACATTTTCTAACTGCATAACCACCTTCTATACGGTACTCCGTATCCACTAGAAAGTGTAACATTTTATATTTTAATAGTCAACTTTACCTGCATTTATCTATGTATCTAATTCCAGACTGATTAATAATGCCTCATTGACCGTCTTTAAGATTTCGGCATCCAGATGACATACTTTGTCTTTCAGTCTTTTTTTATCGATTGTCCTGAGCTGTTCCAGTAATATAATGGAATCTTTTACAATATTGCATCTTTCTGAATCTATTTTTACATGGGTTGGAAGTTTTGCTTTTGTCATTTTTGACGTAATCGCCGCACAAATTACAGTAGGGCTATGTCTGTTCCCCGTGTCATTCTGGATAATCAGAACCGGCCGGATTCCTCCCTGCTCCGAACCGATAACCGGTCTTAAATCTGCATAATAAATATCTCCTCTTCGAATTACCATTTTCACACTCCAAATATAGATTGTTATATATTATCATTATTCCAATTTTTAAAATGTGTATTCAAAGATATCTTATTATTTTCAAATTTATGTGCGCAAATTACCGCATAACTTTTGGGATAATCTCCATCTTATGCCCGCATCAAGGCCTTACCCTACCAGGAAGTTTCATAATCATCATCAAAATAATCTTTTGTTCCCACAATCTTTCCATCCTTTAAAAACACACGTGGAACTCTCTTTCCCAAGTCACAGACAAACTCATAATTAAATGTTCCTGCCATTGCAGCCAGTTTATCAATCAGTATTTCCTCATCACCGTCTTTTCCTGCCAATGTAACCAAATCCCCGGGGGTTACATCCATTCCCGTAACATCAATCATAAACTGGTCCATACACACACGTCCTACAATATTTGCACGTTTTCCATGAATCAGAACAAATCCTTTGTTACTAAGATTTCTCGGATATCCGTCGCCATAACCTACGGGAATTGTGGCAATTTTCATCGGCTTATCTGCCACAAAGATATGTCCGTAGCTGACGCCTGTGCCGGCTTCTATTTCCTTGACATGCACAACATGACTGTAAATGGACATCGCCGGATACAATTTCATATTCTCTCTGCTCATTTCATCGGAAGGGTACAATCCATACATGGAAATTCCTGCCCGGGAAAGACTCAGCGAAGTCTCCGGCATTTCCATCATTGCCGCACTGTTTGCGCACTGATGAACCGGTATTATTACGCCCGCTGTTTCTACCTTTGATACAAATTCCCGAAACTGTTGCAGCTGCTTTTGGGCAAGACGCTTATCCTGATAATCGGCCTTTGCAAAATGTGTAAATATCGATTCAACTTTAATATAAGGTAATTTGCTGATTTTGACAATTTCTTCTACCGCCTCCTCGGATGGTACATACCCGATTCTGCTCATTCCGGTATCCACTGCAATATTGATCTTTGCAGCTTTTTTCAGCTTTTTTGCGTGTTCCGAAAGAATCTGCGCCATTTCTAACGAAAAAATAGCCGGGAGCATATCCTCTTCAATAATCATATCATATGTATTTTCCGGAGTGTAACCGAGTATATAAATGGGTTTATCAATATTATGCCGTCTTAAATTGTGTCCCTCCTGAGCAGTTGCCACTGCATACCCATAGCAGATATCATAAAGCGCCTTTGCAACCGGCACGGCTCCATGACCATATCCGTCTGCTTTTATTACTGCCAGTATCCCCGTTTCAGGTTTTAATTTTTTTTTCATTTCCTGAACATTTTTATAAATCAAATCAAGATTGATTGTCGCATAACACCTGAAATATTTATCAATATCCATTTGTTCCTCCAATGTTATTTGAAAATTTCCTTTAACGCCTCTATGATATCCGTAGCCATAAGTCCTGCTTTTGAATGTTTTCCGGCAGCCATATCTCCTGCCATCCCATGAATGTGGGGAGCAAGCACCGCAGCATTTTCAAATGATACACCGATGGCAATTAATCCTGCCATAATACCAGTCAGAACATCACCGGAACCTGCCGTTGCCATTCCATTGTTTCCGGTAAGGTTAATAAACACCTGTTTTTCAACGGAAATAACAGTACGCGCATCCTTTAACACGCAATTAACATTGTGTTTGTAGTGAACATCTTTCGCATACCTGATAAGATCGTCTGCTATTTCCTTTACAGGAACATTCAAAAGCCTGCTCATCTCTCCAAGGTGGGGAGTCAATATAACATTTTTGTGCAGCTTTCTCTTTAACTTTTCTTCTTCCGAAATATTATTAATCCCATCAGCATCAATAACTGACGGAATCTTTGAATCCAATACTTCTTCCACAATTATTTTCTGGATTACCCCGGTGGAAAGCCCCGGCCCCACAGCCACAACATCACACCAGTTGAGACATGCCTGTAAAGCTTTTTTGTCAAATTTTTCTGTATCGTAAGTATTTACCATAGCTTCCGGCAACAATTTTTGAATCGTCTGACGATTTTCTTCTGCCGTAAATACCCGAACCAGTCCTGCTCCCACGCGAAATGCTGCCTTTGCGCAGAGAAACGCCGCTCCGGAAATATCCTTACTGCCT
>CALWNA010000201.1 GCA_944382505.1 uncultured Lachnospiraceae bacterium | reverse complement strand
GTATCATAAAGCTTAAATGCATGATCCCCTGACAATATAGTTTCTCCGTTGTTTTTCATTTCATCTTCCATTTCCGAAAGAATATGAAGCCCGGTATCAATGGTCTTATTAAATTTATTTTCTTCTTCCGTGAGGACCTTGAAAATCATGCTCTTCTTCTCATCCAGTTCCGGATATCCGTCTTTCGAACTTTCAATCACTGTTTCCGACAGTTTTGCAAGGAATTGGCCTTGAATACCAAGAAGTCTTCCATGTCTTGCTGCTCTTCGAATCAGCCTTCGAAGAACATATCCTCTCCCCTCATTGGAAGGCATAATTCCATCCGAAATCATAAAGGTAGCTGAGCGGATGTGATCCGTAATAATTCGGATAGACACATCCCATTTATATTCTTTTTTGTATTCTTTTCCCGCAATTTCACAAACCTTATCTCTCAGATATTTGATTGTATCTACATCAAAAATAGAGTCCACGTCCTGCACAATCATTGCCAGTCTTTCAAGACCCATGCCGGTATCAATATTTTTATTTTTTAAAGTCTCATAATGACCTTTTCCGTCGTTTTCAAACTGTGTAAATACATTATTCCATATTTCAATATATCTGTCACAGTCACAGCCTACCGTACAGTCAGGCTTCCCACAGCCATATTTTTCACCACGGTCATAATAAATTTCGGAACACGGACCACATGGACCGGCACCATGTTCCCAGAAATTGTCTTCTTTGCCAAACTTAAAAATCCGATTGGCAGGAATCCCCATTTCTTTATGCCAGATATCAAAAGCCTCATCATCTTCAAGATATACAGAAGGATATAGTCTGTCTGCCGAAAGTCCCACAACTTCTGTTAAGAACTCCCATGACCAATGTATTGCCTCTGTCTTAAAATAATCACCAAAGGAGAAATTTCCCAGCATTTCAAAAAACGTACCATGACGTGCTGTTTTTCCAATGTTTTCGATATCTCCTGTCCGAATACATTTCTGGCAGGTTGCCACTCTTTTTTTCGGTGGAATTTCCTGCCCGGTAAAATAAGGTTTTAGCGGAGCCATCCCTGCATTAATCAGCAATAAGCTGTTATCATTATGAGGAACTAAGGAAAAACTTCCCATAACAAGATGGTCTTTGGACGCAAAAAAATCCAGAAACATTTTCCTTAATTCATTTAATCCATATTGTTTCATTTTACTTTTCCTCCTTCGTCAGCTTTTATCTGATGATAAGCCTTTTTCCCCTTCTTAATAAGAAGGGCTCCATCATCATTGAAATCCGCTGTCGTAAAAGAAATATTTATCGCTGTGACCTTGTTGCCATTCACGGAAACGCCGCCCTGCTGTACAAGACGTCTTGCTTCGCCGCGCGATGATGCAAGTTTTGAATCCACAAGAAGTGTTAAAATATCTTTGCCTTCATCCAGCTCTGCTTTTGGGTAAGATGTTGTAGGGATATCGCCACAAACTCCTCCGTTCGCAAAAAGGGCTCTCGCCGCAGCCTGTGCTTTAACGGCTTCTTCTTCGCCATGCACTAATTTTGTAAGTTCGTATCCAAGTATTTCTTTTGCCTTATTAAGCTCGCTTCCCCGCCAGCTTTCCATAGCTTCTATCTCTTCTAACGGCAGGAAAGTAAGCATTTTCAGGCATTTAATAACATCTGCATCGTCTACATTTCTCCAGTACTGATAAAATTCATATGGAGATGTCTTTTCCGGATCAAGCCAGACTGCACCGCTGACGGTTTTTCCCATCTTCTTGCCCTCGGAATTCAGAAGCAAGGTGATTGTCATGGCCGAAGCATCTTTGCCCAATTTGCGGCGAATCAGCTCTGTTCCACCAAGCATATTACTCCACTGATCATCTCCGCCAAACTGAAGATTACATCCATAATCCTGAAACAGTCTGTAAAAATCATAACTTTGCATGATCATATAATTGAATTCCAGGAAGCTTAAACCTCTCTCCATTCTTTGTTTATAGCATTCGGCAGTAAGCATTCTGTTAACGCTGAAATGAGGGCCTACTTCTCTCAATAAATCAATATAGTTAAGGTCCAGGAGCCAATCCGCATTATTAACCATGAGTGCTTTTCCCTCTGAAAAATCAATAAATTTACTCATCTGTTTTTTAAAGCACTCTACATTATGGTTAATTGTTTCTTTTGTCATCATCTGACGCATATCCGTTTTTCCTGAAGGATCGCCAATCATGGCTGTACCCCCACCAAGTAATGCAATTGGTTTATTGCCTGCCATCTGAAGTCTTTTCATCAGACATAATGCCATGAAATGACCCACATGAAGACTGTCTGCCGTCGGATCAAACCCAATATAAAAAACAGCCTTTCCGCTATTAATTAATTCTTTGATAAGGTCTTCATCAGTTACCTGTGCAATAAGACCGCGTGCCTGCAATTCTTCGTACGTATTCATTATTCGTCTCCTTAAAATAAATTCAATAAGCAATTTTAGCATATGAATCATTTTTTTTCAAGGAGGATTCCGTCATTATGTATAAATATTGCGGGATCTTTTTTATAAGACGATACAAATCACACCACGGCTCTGATCGTTTGTGATTTTCTCAATAGTCCCCTGCATTCTTGACTGTGTTTCTTCTGTGAGGTTATTTATTTTATTCATAATTCCTTCATCCACAATCTGCCCAATGGATTTTCCGAAAATATTCGTTTCCCATATACTGGAATCTTCATCATTTCTGTTTATAAAATCAATCAAATCCTGTGCCTGCTCTTCGCTGCCGATAATCGGCGAAATTTCAGTAAGGATATTCGCTTTTACAGTATGAATGGATGGAGTGGTCGCTTTGATTTTAACACCATATTTATTTCCGCTTCTGATAAGTTCCGGATTTTCCAGTACAATTTCTTCTTTTTCCGGTGTGACAATCCCGTATCCCGTGGATTTCACTTTACTGATTGCTTCGTTCACTTTCTCATAATTATTTTTCTGCAATGACAATTCTTTCACAAGTTTTATCAGCTGCAACTGATTTTCAATTTCCGTTCCCGCCATTTCCGTTAATGTCTGGTAATAGAACTTATCGTCAATATCGTAGTTTATAACAAGCTTTCCGTTAGATAACTCCACCGAAGACATAATCGCTGAATTAATATACTCTGTATCCGGATTTAAATTAATTTTTTTAATATCCTTAATTTTTATTATCTTATTCAATATGTCTTTTGAAAACTCGACTATGTATTTCATAAGTTTATGTTCATTATCCATAATTTCCAGCCATTTTGGCACATTATAAATAATTTCCGTTACCGGAAATTCAAACAAAATATTTTCCAAAATATCATTGACATCTTTTTCGTTTAATCTTAAACAATTAATTGCCAAAGTGGAAACATTATACTTCGCACTGATTTCTTCTTTCAGTCTGATACATTCACTGGAATTAGGATTCATGGAATTTACAAGTATGATAAATGGTTTGTTGATACTTTTTAATTCCTTAACCGTCTTATCCAGCGCTTTATTATACTCCTCCACACTTAAATCCGTAAAACTCCCATCACATGTAATTACTACGCCAATTGTAGAATGTTCGGAAATCACTTTTTGCGTACCAATTTCAGCCGCTTTTGAAAACGGTATGTCATAGTCAAACCATGGAGTTTTTACCATGCGCTCTTTTTCATCTTCCAGATGCCCTGTTGCACCTTCCACCATAAAACCTACGCAGTCTATCAATCGCACCTTGACGTTCGCATTTCCGCCAATTTTAATTGCCACAGCGTTATTTGGAATAAATTTCGGCTCGGTTGTCATAATTGTTTTTCCTGATGAGGACTGTGGAAGCTCATCCATTGTTCTTTTTACCTCATTCCCATCAGTAATATTCGGAACAACTGCAATATCCATAAAGTTTTTAATAAAAGTGGATTTTCCGGTTCGGACAGGACCAACCACACCCAGATAAATCTCACCATTCGTTCTTTTTTCTATGTCTTTATATACATCAAAATCCATAAAAAAATCCCCCTTGCACTATATTTTAGTAAAATATATGCAGTGGAGATTTAATTATTCGCGCAAAAAATAAATGCTCTCTTTGTTCGCGCTTCCTTGCTTCTGTTTAATCTATCAGCTCGAAGCTCCCTTTCTTTTTGTGCGGACTACATAAGCGGCGCAAGCAATCTTAAAAGTTTCCCACAGGCTTTATAATATAGCGGCCTGTTTTTACACTCCATAAGCGATATTTTTTTTGACTCGAAAAGCATCTGCTGAAAATCATCCTCCATCGCGATGATACTTTTATCTCTATATATAAAGCAACCGTTTTCGAAATGAAGAAATAAACTTCTATAATCCAGATTTATCGTTCCCACTGTCGCCTTTTCATCATCACTTATGAACATTTTGGCATGTGTAAATCCCGGTGTGTATTCATATATCTCAACGCCTGCCCCAATTAATTC
>CALWNA010000200.1 GCA_944382505.1 uncultured Lachnospiraceae bacterium | reverse complement strand
ATGATGAGGTCAGAAAAACAAGGAAACTTGAAGGATATATGTCAGAAGGAATAGCGGATACGATTGTTGTACAAGGCAAAACGATTACGGGAATCCGGCTCGAAAAAACAGAGTACAGTTATACAGGCAGTGCAATTACTCCAAGAGTAACTGTTACATGTGGAGAAGATGTCCTGACACTAAATAAAGATTATACAGTGGTTTACACAAATAATATCAATCCGAAAAAAGGAACTGTAACAGTAACCGGAAAGGGACAATATGTGGGAATCCTGACAGCAGATTTTGCGATTGTTGCAGCTCAAGTGCAGACAGAAGAAGAGACAACAAATACTGTATCTGTAACGAAACCTTCAAAAGTGACATTGAAAAAACTAAAAAATATAAAGGGAAAGAAGGCAAAAATATCCTGGAAAAAGCTTTCGAATGTAACAGGTTACCAGATAAAATACGGATTGAACCAAAAAATAACAAAGAAAACCAAGAAAGTCACTGTAAAGAAAAATAAAGCAAATTTCACTTTAAAGAAGTTAAAGCTGAGGAAATCTTATTATGTAAAGGTTCGGGCTTACAAATTAGTAAATGGCAAAAAAATTTACGGTGAATGGAGTAAAGTGAAGAGGGTAAAGATAAAGAAGTAATATTTATAGAGGAAAATCCGACAGCAGCTACTGTCGGATTTTATTTGTAGAATTATGATTACAATAAGTCAAAATTATTCAATTATTTTCTCACCCATTTCATGAAGCAGAAGGTTTGCATTGATTAGATTTTGTTTCTTTTCCAACGCAAAGGAAATAATACTGTCCCGAGCGATTCGCGGATAGAGAATTGCGTGGTCAGACAATTTCAAAAGTCGGTTAGATTCTTCAACGGATAAGGCCATTGAGAAACACAGGGAAAGAACCTTGTCTCTTGATGGCTTTTTTGAACCGTCAAAAATCTGGTATCCATAGTTCTTCTGAATGTTTGCCCCGTCAATTACTTTTGCGCGGGTCATATTGCGGGAATTCATACATTGCGTCAGATATTCCGTAAAAGAAATATTGTTGATGTCATTAAAATTATCTTCTATATAGTCTCCGATATTATTGGAGTTTTTCAGTATTTTCAGTAATTCATCTGTCGATTTCATTGTTTTGATTCCTTGTATTTCATTATTTTCTATATTATTATCATAATATAAAAAAATTTTTTGGTAAATAGGGCAAATGACTATGGATATGAAAGCAGAATACTATTTGAGCAGATACGAGGAGTTGTCGGTTCTGTCTGACACGGAGAAATGCAGGACGGTACTTGTTAAGAATATGGATACCGGGGAACTGGCCGTCAAAAAGGAAATGGACCGGTATGCGTATGAAATTTACGAAAAATTAAAATATATTGACAATGTGAATGTGGCACGTATCAGAGATTGCTTTATGGTGGAAAATCAATGTGTTGCCATCGAAGAATATATAAACGGAAGGACATTATCAAATATTATTAACGGGGGTGGAATTTCCGTTTCTTATGCGCTCCAATTTGAAAGGCAACTGTGCAATGCATTGCAGGAAATTCACAATGCGGGCATTATTCACAGAGATATTCAGCCCGGAAATATTATTGTCACAAGAGATGGCGTGTTAAAATTAATTGATTTTGACATTGCAAGACAGGAAAAAACGGGAGCAGAAAAGGATACGTCATTTTTAGGAACAGTGGGATATGCAGCACCGGAACAGTATGGTTTTGCACAGACAAATGAACAAAGTGATATTTATGCAATGGGAGTTCTTTTAAAGGCGATGATAACCGGCAGTGAACAGGGCTCTTTTGAAGTAATAAAAGCAAAATTTCAATCAGAATATCCGGATGCTGAACCTATGAAGCTGATGGAAATTATTATAAAATGTACAGAGATGGACAGCAGGAACAGATATCAGTCTGCTGAAGAACTAGCGGAAGCACTGGGAAACTGTCTGTCAAAAGAAAATAAAAAAATGCCCCCAATCACGTTTGATTATGTTTTACACACCATTCCAGGTTTTAGAAGTCATAATATTGTATATGAAATATTTGCAGTTTGCATATATGTGTTGTTCTTGAGCGTGCACGGGTCAGTAGGGCTTGATACGCCGGGTGGAATAGCCGTAAAAATTTGTGCATTGATTATGTATGAGCTGTTGATGATTATTCCATATATGTATCTCACAAATATTGCAAATATTGCTGAACGGTTTCCAAAAAAAAGATTTCAGACAAGGCGAGAAAGAATTAAGTATCAGATATCTGCGGCATTGATTTTATATTTTGTAATTATATTAGTAATATCAATTATTTTCCCGGTGAAGACAGCGCAATAAACACTGAAAGATTATGCCGGCGGCATAACAAAAAGAATATGTACAGTAGTAAAATCCTCTCGTAAGCATTTATGAGAGGACTTTTTGTGTGGCGACGAAGAAAATGGACATTATGCTTGCATAGATGGACATTTGACGACCGCTTACAATCCCGGAATGCGGCAATACCGCTTCCGGTGATTGTTGTACAGGGCGGGGTTGTATGTAATGAAAAGCTACAAATATTTATTCCTTTGGATAACTGTTTTTTATATCACTTGCTCCGGTGATGTAATCTACAGAAACATCATAAAAACGGGCAAGAATAAGCAGGTTGTCCACGGGAATCCGGGTTTTGCCGCTTTCATAGTCAGAGTAGGTTCGTTGCCCGATATGTAATAAATCAGCAATTTTTTGTTGTGTGAGAAAATTGTCTTCTCTAATTTCACGTATTCTTTCGTTATATTTCATATTCCGCACCTCATAAACAGTATATGAAATAACAAAGAAAACCTTGACTTTTAGAGTTATAAACTCTAAAATAAAAATAAGTTTTGTTGGCGAAATATTGATAAATATGCTTATAAAACGAGAAGTTAATTGCAGATATGAGAAGGGAGAAAATGAATGACGACAGTTAAAAAAATTGCACAGAAATGTGCGGTAGCTCTGCTTGTTGCTTCAATGATAATTGGGATTTCAGGATGCACTTCAGATAGCGACAGCGGCAGCGCAAAGACAACAGAAAAGAGCACTGAGAAAACAGAATACGGAGTGGGAGAGACGGCAGAACAGAATGATATTCAGGTGACACTGACAGATGTTATTAAGTCAAAGGGAGACGATATGTTTGCTGTACCTGATGATGGAAATGTATATGAGATATGTGTTTTTGAAATAAAGAACAATTCCGAATCAGATCTGTCTGTAAGCTCCGTAATGTGTTTTGAAGCATACTGTGATGATGTATCTCTCAGTCAGGATATTATGGGAAGTTCTTTACCGGAAACAGAAAAATACGAGCAGTTGGACGGGGATGTTGCTTCAGGAAAGACTATGAAAGGCGCTATTGTATATCAGGTCCCAAAAGATTGGGAAAATCTGGAAGTAAGGGTAAATCTCGATGTGTTTTCATCAGATGAAATCACGTTTGTTGCAAAAAATAATAAATAAAAGGAGGAGAAAATATTATGTCTAAGGAAAATAATAATGCGGAAAAATATGTAGGAGCGTTGTCAACAGGCAGACTTGTGGTGGGAATTATTTCACTGGTGCTTAGTGTGATAATATTATTCCAGTCTTGTGCGGCAGGTTTTGTTAACACAGTAGAAGATAATGGGGAGTCAGGCGGAAGTGCAGGACTTTTTCTTGCAATCTGTATGTTAGTGGCAGGAATCGTAGGTATTGCAACGAGGAACTCAAAGGGAAAAGCAGGTGCTGTTGTATCGGCAGTATTTTATGTTGTAGGAGCCATATTAGCCTTTGCAAATGCAGGTTCTTATGGGGATTTGATTATATGGGCTGTAGTTGCCATACTTTTTGCAGTGATATATATTATCAGCATAATTAAAACAAAATAAAATAACAAAATAAGGAATCCTATAGCAGAGAGATATCGGATAAAATACTTGTCCGGTATCTTTTTTTACTTTATAGGAAAGTCCGTTTTTGAGCAGGCCAGAAAAAATCCCATGCCTGAAATTATATGGCATGGGAAAAAGATGAGTATGTTAAAAAATGAAAAATCCTTCATCATCATATTCATCATC
>CALWNA010000199.1 GCA_944382505.1 uncultured Lachnospiraceae bacterium | reverse complement strand
CTCGGCCAGTTGAAGTCCAGAGTGGAAATCACACCGGAAGTGCTTCGTAAGGTGGCAGATTCCTGCAATATCATCAAATGTAATCCCAGAGAGCTTAGCCGTGACGAAATTTACGAAATTCTCTGCGAGTGTATGTAACAGGGAAAGTGTGATAAAACAATGCCTGCTCTCCGGAACTTTTGTGAAGGAATTGTGCGATAGGGAAAATACGGATTTTTATATAAGGAAAATAGCTATGAAAAAACATATCCTTTTACAAAAAATAAAATTTCCTGTAGAATAAAAATGATATTGCGTACGATATGCAGGAAAAATGGAAGCAGGGAAAATTGTACACAGACGCTATCTCCATACGTAGATCAGCATCTGTATGTAGGGGACAAAACGCTTCGAGCCATGTAATTTTCTGCATTTTCAGCGCTATTTCAATCCGTGTACTTAAAGTTTGGGAGGTATGGTTATGACGTCAATTTGTGGTATGGATTGCTGCAGTAAGTGTGAGCGGAGCGATGAATGCGGTGGCTGTATGAAAACAGAGGGACATCCTTTCGGGGGAACCTGTATTGCAGCGGAATATATAAAAAAGGGTGGTCTTGAAGCATTTGCCAGTGCAAAAAAAGATTTGATTGATGAATTTAATTCCCTTGGAATCAAAAATCTGCAGGTAAACGATCTTCATTTACTCAATGGCTTCTTCGTCAATTTAGAGTACCGGATTGCAAACGGGCAATCGGTAAAATTACTGGAAGACAATAATGTATACTGGGGAAATCAGATTGAAATACCTGGAAACGACAGGTGTTATGGCATTGTTGCAGATGATAATTACCTTCTTGTGTGTCAATACGGATGCGAAGGAGCTGATCCGGAGATTATCCTGTATAGGAAAAGGTGAGAGTACGGTATAATTAAGATAAAGATGTCCAAAGCAGAATAGTAAGAAAAATTTGGACAATGTCTATGGGCAGATTTCTAAAAATCTGCCCTCGCGAAATTGGCAGGATAGCGATAAAAAGTGACAGGATAAAGATATTATACTTTTATTATAGGCGTTATAATGATAATAGTAGATAGGCAGTTATCAGGAGGTATGTTATGATAAAAGTAAATATCCTGAATCTGAAGGGATTTTTGGAAACGGTAAATCAATGTCAGGGCCGTGTTATGGTAGTCTCTTCAAATGGAAAAAAAACAAATATAACACGACAATATTTCATTCAGAATGAAATGGAGAAGCAGCATCAAAAAACGGTAAGTTAGTAAAAAGGAGTACTATTTTGGAATTGAATTGTCAAACAGCGGAAATAGAATTGGAACGAGCAGCAAAGTTAAATCCGGGAAAATGGGTAGAACACTCTCGCTTTGTTGCACTTGCCTGTAAAAATATAGCCGCACAGTGCAATGACTTATCTTCTGACAGAGCATATTGCTTTGGATTATTGCACGATATTGGAAGATATGCCGGAGTTACCTCTGAAAAGCATTTAATAGACGGTTATCGCTTTTGTATGGAGCGTGGCTGGGAAAAGGCGGCACAAATATGTATTTCGCATGCTTTCATGATACAGGATATAAAAACGTCTATTGGAACCTTTGATATATCTGACGATGATTATTTGTTTATGGAGCATTTTATTAAAAATGCCGTTTATGATGATTATGACCGACTTGTGCAATTGTGCGACGCTCTGGCGCTTCCAACCGGATTTTGTCTTTTAGAAAAAAGGTTTGTTGATGTTGCAATCCGTTACGGAACACCACCCATTATCGTTGAACGTTGGAAAAAAATATTGGAAATTAAAGAACTATTTAACCAAAAAATCAATGGCTCGATTTATGATTTGCTGCCGGGAGTGATTGAAAATAGTTTTAGATGAAAGAATAGAGGTTAATGTATTACGCACAGAGCGATTTTGTTGATGCCCCAAGTCAGGAAAATTTAAAATGCATTGTATTTGGCAATCCATACAGAGTAATACGTCAGTTTCAGCAATAAGATAGCTGTAAATTCAAAAGGAGTTGAAGGGATGAATCATGATATAAAATTAGTTGCGGTTGATATAGACGGGACATTTGTTCGTTCTGACTATACTTATGATATTCCACGGTTTAGGCATATTTTATCCCGTATGCAAAATGTCGGATGTAATTTTGTAGTGGCAAGCGGAAATCAATATTATCAGTTAAGAGATCTGTTCCCAGGCTACTATGATGAATTATCATTTGTGGCAGAAAACGGGGCTTTCGTAAAAGACCGAAAGGAGCTTGTTTTTACTGCGAATATGCCAAAGGAAACAGTCGATTTTGTTATTGATGTATGCAGAGAATATCCTGAAATATTAAATGTTCTATGTGGAGTAAACAGTGCATACTGCCAGCGTGGAACTGTAAGCCAGGAGTTTTTTGAACTTACAAATATCTATTATCATCGCTTACAATGGGTAGATGATTTGAAAGAGGTAAAAGATCAAATACTGAAATTTGCGCCAACAGTCCCGGAAGAAAAAACATATTTTTACTATGATATATTTTGCAAGAAACTCAAAGGTAAAGTTGAACCCACAACGAGCGGGCATGGCTCCATTGATTTAATTGTACCGGGCTGTCATAAAGCGTCCGGTTTGAAAAGACTTGTGGAACGCTGGGGGATTTCTCCGGAACAGTGTGTTGCTTTTGGAGATGGGGAAAATGATATAGAAATGTTGAACTATTGCGGACTTAGCTATGCGATGAAAAATGCTCCTCAAAATGTAAAAAATGCGGCAAAATATGTATGCCCTTCTAATGAAGAAGATGGTGTACTCGTTACACTTGAAAAATTATTTGCGTAGTCAGATTTCAAAGAGGGAATATCGAATACAGAATGAGTCATTCAGATATAGGTGTTACGCTTAATACATGCACTCATATAGGCCTTGAAAATGTACAAGCTGAAATAAAAAGGTCTGCAATGCATGAAAAATGCAAAAATAGGACAAATGGAAATTTAGTGAGATTTAAGTGGCGGAGAGTAGCTGCGGGATAGTAGGGATAAGACAGATAAAGGGCAATTTCAATGTGCAAAATTTGCACATTGAAGTTGCTCTTTTTACTTTATAGGAAAGTCCGTTTTTGAGCAGGCCAGAAAAAATCCCATGCCTGAAATTATATGGCATGGGAAAAAGATGAGTATGTTAAAAAATGAAAAATCCTTCATCATCATATTCATCATC
>CALWNA010000198.1 GCA_944382505.1 uncultured Lachnospiraceae bacterium | reverse complement strand
CAATCGTTGATGATACTTTAGAAGTAAATAAGACGGTAATGCAGACTACAGAAACGGTTTCTCAAAATAAGGATGACAGCGAGAATACCTCACAAGAGACTGTTTCTGTGACAAACAAATTAAAGGTTTCAGAGATTCCGGAATATCAAGGTGAACCTTATATTATAATCCATGAAAATGAGCCTTCTTTTAGAAAAAGCGAAATTACAGACAAATCTTTTGAACGGTACAGTCGCCTGGATAATCTCGGAAGGTGCGATACTGCAATTGCATCCGTGGGAAAGGACATTATGCCAACAAAAGAGCGGGGAGCAATCGGGCAAGTGAAACCCAGCGGTTGGCAAACAGTAAAATATGATGTGGTGGATGGAAAATATCTGTATAATCGTTGTCATCTTTTAGGATATCAGCTTACCGGTGAAAACGCCAATGAAAAGAATCTTATTACAGGCACAAGGTACTTAAATGTAGAAGGAATGCTGCCTTTTGAAGAGATGGTTGCAGATTATGTGAAAGAGACCGGAAATCACGTTATGTACCGAGTGACGCCGGTATTTCAAGGGAATAATCTTCTTGCCAGCGGCGTAGAAATGGAAGGTTACTCTGTGGAAGATGAAGGAGAAGGGATTTGTTTTCACGTTTATTGCTATAATGTTCAACCCGGTATAGATATTGATTATACTACCGGAGAGAGCAGTATCAGCACAAATGTTGTGGACAATGAAATCAACAAAAAACAGGTAACAACAGAAAATACCAGAAAAGATGAGGATAAAAATAATAATGATACCTTAACAGAATATATTCTGAATATGAACACGCACAAATTTCATTTACCGTCTTGTTATAGTGTCGAGCAAATTGCCGGCGACAATAAAGGAATATATAAAGGGGACAGACAGGACTTAATTGCGCAAGGATATGAACCTTGTAAGAATTGCAACCCATAAATAAAATCTTCTGTGATAATAATAGTTGGTATGAACATGAAAAAAACGCGTCACATTTATGTGACGCGTTTTATGTTGTAAAGTTATTACATTCTGTTTACTGCTATATTAGCCGGTACGGAAGCTTTGACAATCAGTCTTACTGATTTACTCATTACATTGATAACTGCATTTGACTTAATATTCTTAAATGCATTCCTTTTAACTTCTGTTAACTTTGTAGAAAGAATGTTCACTGTTTTTAATTTTGAACAACCTGCAAATGCATATTTTCGGATAAGTGTTACGCCGGTTCTGATGGTAACTTTCTTTAGATTTGTGCAGCCTCTGAATGCGTTTTTGCCAATTTCAGTTGTATTTTTCCAAATAACAACTTTTTTAATGCTTGTTTCATCTCTGAATGCGCCGGCACCGATTTTAACAACTTTATAAGTTACACCGTTGTAAACAATTCTGTTCTTAACAGTAACTTTTGCACTGGAAAAACCATTCGCAAAGCCTTTCAGTATTACAGTATTGTTATCAGAAATTCTATAAATATAATTGTCTACTGTAATTGAGGCACCCACAGCGGTTGAAGTATCAGGAGCGGTAGTTTCTTCTTCTGTGGTTGTTTCCGCCACAGTAGTAGATTCTTCCTGGGTAGTGGTTTCTTCCACAGTAGTGGATCCTTCTTCGGTAGATGCCTGTTCTGTGGTGGATAATTCCTCAGCAGTAGTTGTATTCTGTTGCGCTGTGACATCATCATTCTGAACTGTGTCTGCAGTTGCCGCTACTGAAAAAAGTGATAAAATCATTGCTGCTGACAGACCAAATGCTAAAATTTTTTTCCCTGTTTTTGTTTCTTTTAACTTCTTCATGATAATAATCCTCCATTTCTTTGATTCTGCACAATACCGATTTTTTCATTCGATGGTGCAAGCGAATCATTTTCTTTATGTACAATCAATTATGATAATATTATAGAAAAAAAATGTGTTCCAAATGTGACAAAAAGCGAATATTTCGAGAGCAAACTCTTAAAGCGTTTACTTTAAATATTCTTTATATATTTGAATAACTTTCTTCATTGCATCAGGACTTGGAGCACCGATTGTCAAACGCTTATTTACACAGGTCTCAAGACTTATCGCATCATAGATATCTTCTTCAAAGACCGGGCTTATCGCTTTATATTCGTCTAAAGTCATATCGTCCAGAGAAATCTTTTTCTGTTCGCAAAAAAGAACCAACTGTCCCACAATACTGTGAGCATCACGAAATGGAACGCCGTGGTTTACCAGATAGTCAGCCGCATCCGTGGCATTTGTAAAACCGTGTTTCGTGCTTATTTCCATAATATCTTTATTAAAAGTCATTGTATCGATCATTCCGGTAAAAAGAACAATGCATCCTTTTACAGTATCGATGGCATCAAAGGTTAATTCTTTATCTTCCTGCATATCCTTGTTGTAAGCAAGGGGGAGTCCCTTCATTGTCGTAAGAATAGAAATAAGGGCGCCGTACACCCGGCCTGTTTTTCCTCTGATTAATTCTGCAATGTCAGGATTTTTCTTCTGCGGCATGATACTTGAACCGGTGCTGTAAGAATCGTCTATGTTTACAAATCGGTATTCATTAGAATTCC
>CALWNA010000197.1 GCA_944382505.1 uncultured Lachnospiraceae bacterium | reverse complement strand
GGCGGCGCATGGGATAATGCGAAGAAGTTTATTGAAGGTGGGTTTGCCGGAGGCAAGGGCAGTGAAGCACATAAAGCCGCAGTTGTCGGCGACACTGTCGGCGATCCGTTCAAGGATACCTCGGGACCATCCATTAATATTCTTATTAAGTTAATGACAATTGTTTCTCTGGTATTTGCCGCAACATTTCCGGTGCAGGGATATCTTGGGCAGATATTTGATATGTTCTTTAAGTAGCGTTAAGGGCAAGAGAAAACAATCCGAAAGAGCAGGGCATGATTGAATATTATAAAAATAAATGAAATTCCTCTGTGCAAAAGCACAGGGGAATTTTCAGTATGATGCTCATATATTAAATAAAAAGCGGATTTTTATGCAAATATATGTAGTAGTAGAAGGAGATAATGTTGACAGTATTGCGGAACGGTTTAATGTATCACCACAAACCATTATATTTGACAATCAATTGGTCTATCCATATAAATTGGCATTGGGACAGTCTTTGCTGATTAATGACGGGGAAGTCAGAGATAACAGGAGGTCGGCGGTAATCAGAGGATTTGCGTATCCCTTTATCAGCCGATATGTGTTAAGTCAAAGCCTTCCTGCATTGTCAGAGCTGGCAGTTTTTTCTTATGGATTTACCAATGAGGGGGATTTGGTTTATCCGATATTGGATGATAATGAATTAATACAAATGACATATTCCTATGGGGCAAAACCTATTCTTACGTTAACGCCACTGGGACCGGATGGGAATTTCAGCAATGAATTAATTTCAGCGGTCATTAATAGCGTAACGGCAACAGAAAATTTAATCGGCAACCTTTTATATGTTATGAATTTGAAAGGATATCTGGGACTGGATATTGATTTTGAATTTATCAAAGCGGAGGATAGGCAGACTTTTGTGGATTTTGTGGCTTTGACCACAGAGAGAATGAATGCTGCAGGATATACGGTTTCGGTGGACCTTGCGCCAAAAACTTCTGCGGACCAACAGGGGCTTCTCTATGAAGGAAAAGATTATGCGGCGCTGGGGGCGGTCGCCAACAGTGTGCTTATTATGACTTATGAGTGGGGCTATACGTATGGACCTCCCATGGCTGTCGCGCCAATTGACAAGGTTCGCCAGGTACTCGATTATGCAGTGACAGAAATTCCGTCAGAGAAGATTAATATGGGGATTCCTAATTATGGGTATGATTGGCCTCTCCCCTATGAACGTGGGGTAACAAAGGCAAAAACCATAGGAAATATCGAAGCGGTACAGACTGCAATACAATATGGCGCACAGATATATTTTGATGAAATAGCAAAGACACCGTTCTTTAATTATGTGGACAATGGAGTTATCCATGAAGTATGGTTTGAAGATGCCCGAAGCCTCCAGGCAAAAATGGATCTGGTGCCGGAGTATAATTTAAGAGGAATATCTTATTGGCAAATAATGCAGTTACTGCGGATAAACTGGTTATTGGTAGAAAATAATTTTTTAGTAGTAAAGTAGATATGTTTTTGTTAAAATGAAAATAATAAATTTCATTATGGAGGCATATTGCGTGTTATTTTCATTTTACGATATGACATTATTGTTTTTTATATATAGTTTTCTCGGCTGGTGCGTTGAAGTGGCATTTGTTGCCGTTACACTGGGAAAAGTCGAAAACAGGGGATTTTTAAACGGTCCGGTCTGTCCCATATATGGCTGTGGAATGCTGGGAGTTCTTGCGATACTTGCGCCCATCAGAGAACAATGGATTTTGCTTTTTTTAGGTGGAATGGCAGTTTGTACGGTTGTTGAGCTGTTCGGCGGATGGATATTGGATAAAATTTTCCACATGAGGTGGTGGGATTATAGTGACAAGCCTTTTAATTTCAAAGGGTATATTTGTCTTGGTTTTAGCATTATGTGGGGATTTGCAGTTGTATTTGCTGTAAGATTTGTTCATCCACTGATTATGGGCGGTTTAGAGAAACTTCCACATGTGTTGGGATATGTTTTCATAGGAGTGTTCATGACAGTATTTATTGTGGATATCATTGTTACCATAAAAAATCTCGTTGGAATAAAAAAGAATCTTGGGCAATTGGATAAATTGGCAGAAGATCTTCATAATATTGGAAATCAGATAAAGGATATTGTTGGTAATTCTGCAATTATTGTGGCAGAGAAGGCTGAAGAAGGCATGGAAAAAATAGACGCGAAAGAGAAACTTGGCAACATGAGTGAGACCACAAAAGAGAAGCTTGGCAACATGAGTGAGACCACAAAAGAGAAGCTTGGAAATATGAGCGAAGCCACAAAAGAAAAACTGGAAAGTATGAATGGCGTTACAAAAGAGAAAATTGACAGCATGAGTGAAGCTACAAAGGAAAAAATCTCTGCACAGAAAGAAGAATTAGAACGCAAAAAGGATGCGGTGATTGAAAATATACAAAAATATAGCAAACATGTATTAAATTCTCTTCCAAAGTTGAATAAATATGGAAAGAGTATTAATATAAAAGAGTACATTAATTCATTAAAAAGAAAGTAGGTATAAAATGAATATTAAAGGAAAATCATTTTTGAAATTATTGGATTTTACGCCGGAAGAAATAGAGGGGTTAATTGATCTGGCTGCAAAATTGAAAGCAAAAAAGAAAGCAGGAGAATTTGTGGATGTTCTGAAAGGAAAGAATATCGCCATTATCTTTGAAAAGACAAGTACACGTACAAGGTGTTCTTTCGAAGTGGCTGCGCATGATTTGGGGATGGGAGTAACTTACCTTGATCCTGCAGGCTCTCAGATAGGAAAGAAAGAAAGCATTGCTGACACGGCAAGAGTTCTCGGAAGAATGTTTGACGGAATAGAATATAGAGGTTTTGAACAGACAATTGTCGAAGAATTGGCAAAATATGCAGGGGTTCCGGTTTGGAATGGTCTTACCAATGAATATCATCCGACGCAGATTCTTGCAGATTTTCTGACGCTTCGTGAAAGATTCGGATATCTGAAAGGGCTCCGGTTTGTATATATGGGAGATGCACGCTACAATATGGGGAATTCGCTGATGGTCGGCTGTGCAAAAATGGGAATGCATTTTGTTGCATGTGCACCGAAGAAATACTGGCCAAATCAGGAATTAATCAACGAATGTAAGGAAATTGCAAAAGAGACGGGAGCAACCATTAATTTTGATGAGAATCCGATAACAGCAACAAAGGGAGCAAATGCAATCTATACGGATGTATGGGTTTCCATGGGCGAACCGGATGAAGTCTGGGAAGAGCGAATCAATGACCTTCTGCCATACAGAGTGACAATGGATTTGATTGACAATGCTGCAGATAATGTGGTATTTATGCATTGTCTTCCTGCTTTTCATGATTTAAATACAAAAATCGGCAAACAAATCTATGACAAATTTGGTCTTACGGAAATGGAAGTTACGGATGAAGTCTTTGAATCTGATAAATCTGTAGTGTTTGACGAGGCAGAAAACAGAATGCATACCATCAAAGCCGTAATGGCAGCGACGCTGGGGGCAGAGCTTTCACCAACCGTCAGGATGAATACGCATCAGATGCCCGAAAATGACTGACATACGAATATGCCAAAAAATAACAGAATGATTGCTATGGAGCAGATATACATGGAATGACACAGAAGATATGTTATTTCATTCGTTGCACCAATAAATAAAAATAGCGCCTTCTTACATAGGAGGACGCTATTTTGTAATAAATTGCACAATCGGAAAAGCCCGTTTTCGTCCGGGTTTTGCTTCGCTTGTAAAAACATATATGTTGGATTTTCTGTATATATGCTAAACTTTATTTTTCATCTTTTTCACAAATATCAAGAACATATTGAGATAATGCATCTATGAATATTGTATTTTTAGGTTTTTCTGTTAATTCCCTGCCAAATATCTCGTTTAAAAATTCTCTGTCTCCATATTCCCAAATTGTTTTTATAACCGTCCTTATATTTCTTTCTACACTTCCTACACTAACACAAAAATGTATTGCTATCTCTGCATATAATCCTTTGCAGACATAGACAATCAATTCAGGATTTTTAATATTTTGTACAATTCCATATACTGTATAACAAAAACCTACATATGATCCATTTGCGCCTAACTGTCGTAATACTTTCTGCGCTACTTTCGCATATTGTTCCATAATAAAATTCCCCCTGTAATAAATTTTATTATATGAAACAACATAAAAAAAACGCTATATTTATACATAATTTGTCGAAAAATGACGAATCTATTCTTTTAGAACAGACTTCAAGTGTTTGATTATTATTTAGTTTTTACTTCAAATACGTTTTCACCTTTTTCTCCATTTACATGGTATATATCATTCATGTTGCCTCCGTATAATTTTTTTGTTATATTCTATGAGCTGCCGGTTTGTATATGAAACTTTTTGTCAAGATAGGATACATCTGCATATGAATGAACACAATAGATTTTATGCTTCCGGCGAAAGAGACAGGGGTCTCATTTAAATAAGGAATTACAGGAGATGAGGGCGGCCCTTCTTGTCAAAGCCTGTTAAATAACAAATGCATTTTCAAACTATCATGCATTTTATTTTAACGTTTCTAATATTTTATTTGCCTGTTCATAGATTTTTGCGGGTTCTTCTCCAACATCAAAATCTCCGTTTTCATATAATATTTTTCCATTCACCATTGTAAGGATTACATTTTCTTTGGAACCGCTGTATACAAGATTTTTTGTAACATTATTTACCGGCTGCATGTTTGGTCGGTTTAAATCAATGACAATAAGGTCTGCCAGTTTGCCTCGCTGTAGAGTATCACATTGGTAGAGTCCCATTGCTTTTGCACCTCCCACGGTAGCCATTTTAAGCACTTCATTGGCATCCATGGCAGCAGCATCTTGTTCATAGAGTTTTGCAAGAACAGTTGCAAGATACATTTCCCGAAACATATCTAAAGCATTATTGCTGGCAGGCCCGTCTGTGCCAAGTGCAAGATTAATACCATATTTCATAAATTTGATCAACGGCGCTATGCCGCTTGCCAGTTTCGCATTGGAAGCGGGATTCGATACAATGGATAAATTATGTTTGACGCAGACATTGATATCATCCTCTGTCATATGGACGCAATGAAATCCGCCGCCGCCGTAATGAAACATTCCCAGGCTATCTAAAAACACCGTAGGAGTTGTTCCGTATCTTTGGATACATTCCTGAACTTCTTTTGCAGTCTCGGAGTTGTGGCAGTATACAGGAGCCTGATGTTTTTTTGCGATAAGGGCAAGACCTTCCAACAGTTCCCTGGAACAGGTATATTCTGCATGAAATCCTAAAATATAGGAAATCAGATCATTGTAACCATTGTACTTTTGGTAGCAGTTTTCAATTTCCTCAACAGACTGGGTGAAATTATTCAGACCTCCGGTCATTACTGTTCTGAAACCACAGTCAACGGATGCCTGAATCACGGGATCCGGTCGGATATACATATCAAAATTTGAAGTGATTCCGGAAGTGAGATACTCCATAATGGCAATTTTACTAAAAACGTAAATAGAGTCGTCATTCAGTTTTTCCTCCATGGGAAAGATTTTTTCGTTCAGCCATTTATCTAACGGAAGATCATCTGCAAAAGAACGGAGAAAGGTCATTGCGGAATGTGTGTGTGCATTTTTAAATCCCGGCATAATTAAATTGCCGGCAAGATTGTATTCCCTGTCCCATTGAATATTATTAGGCTTTGCTTCTCCCACGTAACCAATCAGATGATCAAAGACCCACACTTCTCCGGATTGAAGAGACATATCTGCAGTCATTGTAAAAATCGTTGCGTTATAAAATCTGATATTCATATAAATCTCCAATCTGCTGTCAGGCAGGTAATATCAATCATAATAAAACCGTTTCCTGACAGCCCCTCACGCTTCCCCCGATTTGTTCTATGATTAGTATAAGTCATACTTAAGAAAATGACAAATGTATGTTACAATTATTTTAATTAGGAGGTCTTTATGAGATTTTTACATTTGGCAGATTTACATATAGGAAAAAGAGTCAATGAATTTTCCATGATTGCGGAACAGAAATATATTTTAACAAAAATTTTAAAATTGATTGCGGAACAGAAAGTGGAAGCTGTTATAATTGCAGGAGATGTGTATGACAAACCGGTTCCATCAGCAGAGGCGGTCACCGTATTAAGCGATTTTCTCGGCGAACTTGCAAAAAAGAAACTTCAGGTTTTTGTGATTAGCGGGAATCACGACAGTGCAGAGCGCATTGGCTTTGGCGCGGAACTTATGAATGCCAGCGGGGTACATATGGCAAAACCCTTTTCCGGCACACCGGAGCGCATCAGATTGCAGGATGCGTATGGAAATATCAATGTTTATATGTTGCCGTTTATTAAGCCGGCATATGTGAAAGGATTTTATCCGGAAGAGGAAATTGACAGTTATGACAGTGCGGTAAAAGTTGTTATGGAACATACCGATATTGACGAGGGTGAGAGAAACATTTTGATAGCACATCAATTTGTCAAAGGCGGAATTACCTGTGAATCAGAGGATATTTCCGTAGGTGGAGTGGACGAAGTTTCAGCGGAAAATTTCAAAAAGTTTGATTATGTCGCGCTGGGACATCTTCACAGACCCCAGTATGTACAATGTGAAAACATCCGGTATGCCGGAACGCTGTTGAGATATTCGTTTTCAGAGATTTCTCATGACAAAACAGCACTTATTGTTGACATATTGGAAAAGGGGAAGATAGAAATCTGCAGGATTCCGGTGGAACCTTTACATGATTTGCGGGAAATATCCGGCACGTACATGGAAATTACAGCAAAAGATTTTTATAAAGATTTTCCGAAAGATGACTATTTACATATTACCTTAAAAGATGAGGAAGATGTGCCAAATGCCATTGGAAAGTTAAGAACAATTTATCCCAATATTATGTGCCTGGATTATGATAATTCCAGAACAAGAACAATACGGGAAATTACCGGTACAGATAAGGTGGAGCGAAAAACACCTCTGGAACTTTTCGAAGAATTTTATCAATTTCAGAATAATCGTAAAATGAGCGGAGAACAAAAAAAATTTGTCACATCGCTCATGGAAAACATATGGGAGGGGTGTGAAGAATGAGACCATTAAAACTTACAATTTCTGCTTTCGGACCATATGCCGGATGCGAGGTAATTGACTTTGAAAAATTGGGAGAAAAGGGGATTTATTTGATTACCGGGGATACCGGAGCCGGAAAGACAACGATTTTTGATGCCATTGCTTTTGTATTATATGGGGAAGCAAGCGGCAAAAATCGTGAATCGGCGATGTTTCGGAGTAAGTACGCTTCAGAGGACACACCTACGTTTGTGGAAATGGATTTTATGTATCAGAACAAAAAATACCGTATTCGAAGAAATCCGGACTATGAGCGTCCAAGTAAACGGGGAAAGGGTATGACAAGGCAATCGGCAGACGCCACGTTGGAATATCCGGATTTACGTCAGCCTGTTACAAAATTTAAGGAAGTCACAAAAGCCGTAACAGAATTAATCGGGCTCGATTATAAGCAGTTTTCACAGATAGCCATGATTGCCCAGGGAGATTTTCTGAAACTTTTATTGGCAAAAACAGACGAGAGAAGTCAGATTTTCCGACAGATATTTCATACAATGCCCTATAAGATTTTGCAGGAAAAACTAAAGGAACATGCGAAGAAGCTTCATGATTTATATGACGATCAATATAAAAGTATACGTCAGTATGTGGCAGGGATTCAATGCGATGAAGAAGATGTTCTCAATCCGGAACTAAATGGCATCAAGCAGACAGATACGGAAAACAGCGTTCAGGAAGCGGTGGAAGTGCTGAATAAAATTATTGATAGCGATGAAAAAAAGTATGAAGATATTCGAGCAAAAAGAGAAGAAGTTGAAAGACAGATATCGGATGCAGATAAAAAAATCGGTAAGGCCCAGGCGGATTACACAGCGAAAATGCAGATGGAAGACGCAAAAAAGAAAATTGCAGAAAACAGCGGGCATCTAAAGGAATTACAGGAAGAAGTTGACCGGCAGAAAGAAAAAGAACCGGAAAGGAAAGAACTCGAATACAGACTGAAAGCTGAAAAAGAAAGATTCAATGATTATGACCGGTTGGACAAGTTTAGCAAAGCATATGAAAACAGTTTAAAGGACATAAAAAAATATGAAGACAAAATCAGTGCGTCACAACAAAAGGAGAAAAAATTTACGCAACAGTTGGCGGACTATCAAAAAAGACTGGATAAAATCGGTTCGGTTGCTTTGGAAAAGGTAAAAACAGAATCTTTGCTGGAAACATGCAGAAAAGAGCAAGAGAAACTAAAAACGCTTCTCGGACAGTTGAAAAAATACAACGAAAGTCTGAAAATTTTGGAGCAGACACAGCAGATGTATACCTCCGCAGAAGCAAAATGGAGCATGGAAAAAGAGAAATACAATGCGATGGAAAAGCAATTTCTCAATCAGCAGGCAGGAATTCTTGCATCAACGCTTGATGATGGAAATCCTTGTCCGGTATGTGGTTCCACAAATCATCCAAACCCTGCAAAGATGAAGAAAGAGGCTCCTTCCGAGAAAGAACTGGAAGCAGCGAAAAAAGCAGTTTCAAAATTGGAAGCGGAGACGTATCGCAGAAGCCGCGATGCCAGTGTGAAAAAAGGAGAAACTCATACCTTGATGAATAGTATTCAAGAACAGGCAATGGAAATGATAGGGATTGATAATGTTGAAGAGATTCAAAGTGTTCTTGAGAAAAAATTGGAAGAAAATCAGTTGGAGTTAGAACAATTGACAGATGCGTTTCAGAAACTTGAAATAAAATTACAGGAAAAAAATACTTTGGAAAATAAAATTCCGGACATAGAAGAAGCGCTGAACCGGGAAAAACAGATAATGGAAACACTTCGCTCTGAAATGACAGATGAAAAAATTAAGAACAGAGATCTTTTGACAAATCGGAATGCTTTGAAAGAACAGCTTCCGTTTGACACAAAAGAGGAAGCAAAGAAGCATATTGACAAAATGGAAGCCGGCATTACTATTTTGAAACACAATCTGGAAGAGGCCGAAAAACAATATCAGGACTGTAAAACAATCATAAATAATGCAAAAAACACAATTGATACAATTACAAAGCAGCTTGAAAACGCAAAAAACTATGACATCAATGAATTAAAGCATAAAAGAGATATGCTGGAGGAAGAAAAGAAAAGGTATACAGCTTCTGCGGATACGATTAATATCAGAATTTCATCCAATATCAGAACGCAACAAGCAATTACTTTGGAGTTGGAGAAACTATTGAAGTTAGAGGAACAGTGGAAATGGGCAAAAACCTTATCTGATACAGCAAATGGAAATATTTCCGGAAAACCGAAAGTAATGTTGGAGACATACATCCAAATGAATTATTTTGACGGGATTATTAACCGCGCCAATATTCGATTTATGGAAATGTCAGGAGGACAGTATGAATTAAAGCGAATGGAGGGGGCGGATAATCAGAAAAGCCAGAGCGGACTGGAACTGAACGTCATAGATCATTATAACGGATCGGAAAGAAATGTCAGGACACTTTCCGGCGGGGAATCCTTTATGGCTTCCCTATCCCTGGCACTGGGATTATCGGATGAAATCCATTCCACAGCAGGGGGAATTCGTCTGGATACTTTGTTTGTGGATGAAGGATTTGGCTCTTTAGATGAAGATGCTTTGAATCAGGCCATCAAAGCACTGAATACGATTACTGAGGGAAACCGTTTGGTTGGAATTATCTCTCATGTAGCAGAACTGCAAAACAGAATAGACAAAAAAATAATCGTGACAAAAGAACATGCCAATGGGAGTCATGTGGAAATGGAAATATAATATTGGTAAACATTATATTAAATCCAGTCAGCAGTCGGATACATATTGATAATTCAGTAAAACGTGATATGATATAAAAAGTAATTGATACAAGGAGAACAGGTATGAAATGGAAATGGTTGAAAGGGGCAATTACAACAATTGCAGCGTTGGTGCTTGTTATCTGCGCAGGGAAATATTTAGATGCAGAGATTGTGGCAGATGAAACTTTACCTGCAACAACATCCGGCTTGGCACAAACAAGCAGTCAGCCGGCTGCAGATGTGACTTCTGTCAGTGCGGAAACCACAACGACTGAGATCCAAGTAACAGTGAATAATCCGGTTGTGAAGAAAGGTTATGTGAAGAAAAAACCTTCACTGAAATGGAAGAAAAACAAAAAAATCACCGGCTATGAAATCTGGATTTCAAGAAAGAAAAATGGAAAGTATAAAAAAGCAGTCACGACAAAGAAGAATCATTATAGTTTAAACAAGCTAAAAAAGGGAAGCGTTTATTATGTAAAAGTTCTCGCTTTTAGAAAAGTGAATAAAACTATCTATAAAAGCAAAAAAAAGACTGCACCGGTAAAAGTGCTTACAAATGTGAAGTTTAAAAAATCAACGTCTGTTTTTGCCGGCACCATTGTTTTGAACTGGAATACTTCCAAAAACGTTAGCGGCTATTCCATTCAGTATAGTGCAAATAAAAAATTTAAGAATGCCAAAACCGTTAAGATACAAGAAAAATCTACGGGCAGTACGACGATTGAGGGACTGAAACAAAATAAAACATATTATGTTCGGATTCGTACATATAAAGGTTCAGGAAAAAATAAAATTTACAGCCTGTGGTCTGCAGGAAAAAGCGTAAAAGCGGCAGGCGCCTCACTGATAGTCAATGGAGATTATAAAAATACGGGAGGATTTTTTAATAATTCTGTATTTATCGGAGATTCTGTTTTACAGGGATTTCAGATTTATGTAAACAGTAAAGGCAGCGGTTATCTGGATGATACAAAAGTCTTGGGGGTTGTAAGTTATTCCCTGGTTGCCGCAACACAAAAAAATTCAAAATATCATCCTTTGTACAAAGGTAAGCATATTCCACCGGAAGATTATGTGAAAGCCATTGGAGCCCAAAAAGTATTTCTGTCTTTTGGTATTAATGACATTCATAATACCGGCAGTCCGAGTTATGTATATGGAAAATATAAAGAATTGATTCATAATATTAAGAGGGTGAATCCGGGAGTTCAGATTTACATATTAAGTACAACACCGCCGATGAAAGGTTCGGAAGATTATGTAAACTATGCAAAGCGCATACGAGAATTGAATAATCTAATGATAAAATATTGTGACAGCACGGATTGTGAGTATATTGATATCGCATCTTATCTGCAGACATCGGATGGATATTTGCGAAGGGATTTGTGTTCTGACAATTTTGTGCATCAGACCATTCCGGCCTACGCAATATGGGACAAAGTGTTAAGAACTTATGCATGGTATTACAATCAATAATTTTTACCGGTTTTGTGAAACCGGAATATGAAATCAGAAAGAAAGAGAAAACGATGAGAAAGATTAATTTGATTAAAGGAACAAAAATTATTACACTGGCAATATGTATGGGCGCAGCACTGGCACTTGCAGGATGCGGAAGCGAAAATCAGGAAAATGAAACCACAACCGCAGCAGAGACTACAACAGAGGAAACCACCACTGTGTCAGAGACCACCGAGGCAAGAACAGAAGCCATAGAGACAACAGAAGAAAAATCCCAGGGCCTTCCGGCAATGGCAGATTTGTATGATGAAATTGTAGCGGCAGCAGGACTTGGAAGTATGTATCAGGTAGATGGAGAGGATCTGTTGGATAGCTATGGAATTGATGTGTCAGGCTGTACGGATTACGTATTTTATCAGGCGGATACAGCGCCAAGTGCAGACACGGTAGCATTATTCAATTGCAAAGATTCGGCTTCGGCGGAAAGCATCGCAGAAGGATTACAAATATTTTTGGATAATCTTATGGTAACCAACGAAGGTTATGCTCCGGAAGAATATGCCAAAGCTTCCAAGGCAAGTGTTGAAACAAAAGATAATTTTGTATACCTTATTGTTTGTGATAAGTTATCAGCGGCAGAAGAAGTTGTGGAACAGTATTAGAAGGATAAATAGATATGGTTTTTAGCAGTTCAACATTTATGTTCGTATTTCTGCCGGTATTCTTTCTATTGTATTATTTTGTACCATTCAAGGCTAAAAATATAATTTTATGTATTTTTAGCCTGGTTTTTTATGCCTGGGGAGAACCGGTTTATATTGTGCTAATGGTGTTTTCTTCAATTGTCGATTTTTGCAACGGAATCTGCATGGAGAAATTTAAAAGGCACAAAAGGGTTTTTCTGATAGCTTCTGTTGTGATTAATTTGTTCCTTCTCGGATTTTTTAAATATTCCACATTGCTTGTCAATACAATCAATAGTGTTTTGGGGCTGACCATTGAGGCACCAAATCTTGCACTTCCGATAGGGATAAGTTTTTACACGTTTCAAACAATGAGTTACAGTATTGATGTGTACAGAGGCGTTGTTAAGACGGAACATAATTTTTTGGATTTTATGACATATGTTTCCATGTTTCCGCAATTGATTGCCGGACCGATTGTAAGATATAGTACGGTCAGCGAAGAGTTACATAAAAGAGTGATTGACTTTCGTTCCTTTTCTGACGGAATGTATAGATTTTTAATCGGACTGTTTAAAAAAGTTATTATCGCAAACGGAGTGGGTGTAATCTTTACAAGCGTTTCCAATGCAGGAATCGGGAACCAGTCAGCACTTACCCTGTGGATTGCAATATTGGCATTCTCATTGCAGATATATTTTGATTTTTCAGGATATACAGACATGGCAATTGGTATCGGCAGAATGATTGGTTTTACTTTTCCGGAAAACTTTAATTATCCATATTTCGCAGACTCGATTTCGGAATTTTGGAGAAGATGGCATATGTCTCTTACCACATGGTTTCGGGATTATGTTTATATTCCCCTGGGCGGTTCCAGAAAAGGAACGGTAAGAACTGTTATAAACATTTTAGTTGTATGGACGCTTACCGGTATATGGCATGGGGCAGAATGGAAT
>CALWNA010000196.1 GCA_944382505.1 uncultured Lachnospiraceae bacterium | reverse complement strand
TGTTCTTCTCCGCCAACGCCTTCCAGGATTATGGCAGCGACTGCGCTGACGTTATCATTTGCAAGTACTGCATTCTTTTCAGCGTCATCATCATCGTCTTCACGGCCAGGTGTCTTAAGATCAAATACTGTTATGGCAAATCTAAATACAATGTAGAATATTATAAATGCCGCAATTCCCAAAGGAATGATTAACCAGGTCTTCTGTGCAGCCGGCAATGAAGCTGAGAAAAGCAAATCCGTAGCACCGGCAGAGAAGGAGAATCCTGCACGGAATCCAAGCAATACGGTAACAACCGTAAAGAGACCGTAAAGAATAGCATATACTACATATAACAGTGGAGCTAAGAACATAAAAGCAAATTCGAAAGGTTCTGTAACACCGCAGACAAATGCACAGATTGCGGATGAAAGCAAAAGACCTGCTGCCACTTTCTTCTTGTTGTCTTTTGCACAATGGTACATTGCCAATGCAGCACCAGGAATACCAAACATCATACATGGGAAGAAACCTGACATATACATACCAAGTGACCATGATACATCTGCCGATGTTTTACCTGCCCAGAAGTTCGTCAAATCACCAAGTCCGATTGTGTCGAACCAGAATACATTATTTAACGCATGGTGTAATCCTGTAGGAATCAACAATCTGTTGAAGAATGCATAAAGACCTGCGCCTACCGCACCCATTTTTACAATCGCATTACCAATTGCGATAAGTATGCCAAAAATTACCGGCCATACAAACAATAATACTGCTGAAACAATAATTGAAACAACACCTGCAATAATTGCTACACAACGCTTGCCGCTAAAGAATGATAACCAATCCGGAAGTTTTGTGTCTTTAAATTTGTTATAACATGATGCGCCAATAATACCTGCAATAATACCAATAAACGGATTGGCAATATTATCAAACGCCAATGATTTATTCGCACTATCAGCAATTGACGGCATAATTGTTGTAACAAAACCGGTATTAAGCAATGTTGTAATCATAAGCCATGATGCAAGAGATGCAATACCCGCTGTACCGTCATGGTCTTTCGACATACCAACACCAACACCGACTGCAAATAAAATTGCAATGTTGTCGATTAAAGCTCCTCCCGCCTTAACAAGGAATAAACCTAAAAGAGGAACGAAACCTGTTATATCTCCACCCTGCATAGATGCCGGACAAAGAAGATAACCAATACCCATCAATATACCACAGATAGGTAAACAAGCTACTGGAAGCATTAACGCTTTCCCAAGTTTCTGAAGATATTTCATATTGAACATCCTCCCTTTCTTAAAATTTTTATTATAAAGATCACGCTCTTCGGATCTTCATTTCATTATGTAATATCAGAATTTTATTTGACCAATTCTATAATTTTATCTCCCACTTCCACCTGACCACTGGTAACTCTGTTAATATCTTTATAATTATCAGCATTGCAGACAATCACAGGCGTAACCACCTCAAATCCCTCTGCTTTCAGAGCGTCAATATCAAACTCCATTAAGAGGTCACCTTTCTTAACTACATCTCCCGTATTGATATAAGTTGTAAAATATTTTCCCTTTAAAGATACTGTATCAAGTCCCACATGAATTAAAATCTCTGCGCCTCTATCGGATAAAATACTTACTGCATGCTTTGTGTCAATAACGACTGCAATAGAACCGTCAACCGGAGAATAGACTTTTCCTTCAACCGGCTGTATAGCCATACCTTTTCCTAATATTTCCTGTCCAAATGTAGGATCTTTTATCTCTGAGCTCGGGATAGCCGTTCCCTTTAACGGGGCACCTAAAATATCTGTATTGTCTTCTTTTTTATTTTTCTTTAAAAATTCAAACACAAAGATTCCCTCTCTTTCCTGTTTATTTATTGATATCCGGTTGTACTCTTCTGATATAGACTGTCAGATACACTAATTCTTCTTTTGTAATTGTCCTCTCGTAATGTTCCTGAATAAATTCACCGATTCTATTGCTGACCGCATACTCTTTTGGATATTTTTTTACAATCATATTCAAAAAATCATCATCTTGATTATCCAGTAGTTGATTTGTAAATATTCTCTGTGCCAAAAATTTTAAATGGGTCACAAACCGTGAATAATGAAGCTCCAGCTCATCCAATTCCAAATTCAGTTCCTGTTCTACAATTTCTAAAACATCTTTTATCAGCGATGTTATTTTCATTGTTTTGCTCATATCTACATTATATTCAGCATTAACCAAATGTAATGCTATAGATGCAGCCTCGTCCTTCGGAAGTCTGACTCCGATATTTTTTTCTATCTGATTCAGCGCGTATTCCCCTACAAGATATTCACTCGGATAAAAACTTCGAACCTCATTAAACAGTGGATTTTGAAAGTTTATATTATTTTTCATTCTTTCCAATGCAAAATTTATGTGATCTGTAAGAGAAAAATAAATACTGGGACTCAGTCTTTTCATAATCGCACCTTTTGCATATTCAATAATGTCTATCGATACTTTCAGATGATCCAATGGAATCAGATTGATTAATTCCGCAAATTTGCTAAATTCATTCTCATTATCTAATACAAATCTTTTTTCAATTTTTTCTTCAATAACATTATCGCCTTTTCGCTTTTGGAAACCGATTCCTTTTCCCATAAGAATCAGTTCTCTGTTTTTGTGATCCCGCGTACTGACGACATTATTATTGATAACTTTTTCGATAATCATTTATTAACTCTCAATTGTTTTCTATATATTTTTTATCAAAATTCCCCGAAACTTTTATTATATGAATAAAAAAACCAAATTTCAACAAGGAATACCACCATCCCTCTGAAATCTGGTCTTGCCTACTTATTGTAGTAACAATCCTGTACAAATTGTATAATTTTTTTCTGTTTTTTAAATTATATCAGTTAAATTGCACAAAGTCAACAAATACATATTTTTTTTGACAAATTCAGCCATATATCATATGGAACTTAATACAAATGCAAAGAAATCATTGTTTTTAAAACATAAATATATGCCTCACAATAATTCAAAATGATTCCTTTTACTGATTAGGACTCCCTCCCTGCTTAATTTGCCTATTTCGGCAGACAGACCACTTCGGTCAACTTCCAGATAATCTGCAAGCGCCTGTCTGTCGTATGGAATATCAAAACAATTGCTCTTGTTTTTCTTTGCCTGCAACATAAGATACGTCATAAGTTTGTCTCTTGTCGTGCGTTTGGAAGTAATTTCAATTTTTTGATTCACCAGGATATTTTTTGTAGCAATTATCTTTATCAGATTAAAAATTATTTGTTGATAAAATTTACGGGTATTACTGCTCATATGAAGCATTTTCGCGTAATCAATAAACATAACCCCTGTCCGTTCAACTGCCACCACATCCACCGGTATTGTCTCCATTTCGGCACAGGCAAAGGACTCGCCGAATATCTCTGATATTCCCACAGTTGCCACAATACTTCTGTTTCCGAAATAATCGATACGCATAATCTGAGCAGAACCGGAGAGAACAATACCTATATATTTCGCCTTTTCTCCTTCCGATAAAATCATTTGATTTTTATCATAAGTTGTAATCTTTGCATCAATACAATCAAACATTTCTATAAGATTTTCGTCTTCCACGCCATTAAATAACGGACATTTTCTCAAAACATCAAAAAATTTTTTCATAAAAGCTCCGTTTGTTGAAATTTCAACATACTTTTTGTATTCACTATACTAAAATAAATCCGTAATTTCAAGGAGGTAACATATGAAAAGAAAAATTATTAAAATAAATGAAGAAAAATGTAACGGTTGCGGCGCATGTGCCGTTGCCTGCCATGAAGGCGCCATCCAAATGATTGCGGGAAAAGCACAATTAGTTCGGGAGGATTACTGTGACGGACTGGGCGACTGTCTTCCTGCCTGTCCTACAGGCGCCATTTCCTTTGAAGAAAGAGAAGCACCTGCATATAACGAAACGGCTGTTCTCGCCGCAAAACAGAAAAACAATTCCTTTGCTTCGCCTTGTAGTTGTCCGGGAACACAGTCTAAGACAATAAAAAAAGAAGTTTCCTCTTATACTTCGGCAACCGCAGCACCTGCGGCAACGGAACTGTCGCAGTGGCCTGTGCAAATTAAACTGTTACCTGTGAATGCACCTTATTTTGAAAATGCAGATCTGCTCATTGCTGCTGATTGTTCCGCCTATGCTTACGGTAATTTTCACAATGAATTTATGCGCAATCATATTACTATGATTGGATGTCCGAAACTGGACGAAGGTGATTACGCTGAGAAACTTACGCAAATCATTTCTGCAAATAATATTAAAAGCGTCACAGTTGTGCGAATGGAAGTACCTTGTTGTGGCGGTATTGAAATTGCGACAAAAAAGGCATTGCAAAAAAGCGGAAAATTTATTCCCTGGAGAATTGTCACAATAAGTACAGACGGAAGAATTCAATAATTGACTTAAAGTAAAGCAAAATATTATAAATTTGATTCAGCTATCCAAAAGCCGACAGACATTGGTTTCTTAAAATCCTGTAAAAGATAAAAGGGATGTGTCCCCATGCAGATTTACATCGGCATTCCGGCACAACCCCTTTTTTCTATATTCTACAAATTTGCAAAAATCTTTGTTCCTTTTGTTTTTATCCACACAAGAAGCAATATTGCACCCAGTCCTGCAATAAACGTTGCACAAACAAGATAGATATCCGCTCCGATATAACGGTCAATGGCAAAATATAATCCACCTAAAGCTAAAATGATTACCCATCCGCTAAAAAGTGAAATCATAACACCGATACTCTGCTTAACAGCCACAGTCTCGTTTGTCCAGTCTAAATTAGGCATTTTTAAGTTTACTGCAAGACCAATTGACGCCGTCAATAAAATAAACAATATTACAAATATCACAGTTAAAATTCCGGATAAAACATTCATTCCTACAACACAATCAACGCACACTAAACTTATCAATGCCGGAACTGTTGTAACAATCATATGAAACTTTATCTTTGCCTTAAGTACCTGCCATGCTCCTACCGGCATTGACTGCAAAATCCAGATATTCTTCCCTTCCAGTGATATCGAAGGTGCCGTGATGTCATTCATAGAGGCGACCATACTTACAATGGCACATACAATAGGCGGGATAAATTTCTCAACTTCCGGCATCAGAACTTCAAGCTGAACAATCAGCTCTCTCACCCATTCTGCTTTTATAACTGCTGCTCCTGCAAGAATCAACAATAACACCGTTCCCAAACCACAGTTCAACATATAGGTCGGACTTCCCAAAAATCTCCTGGTTTCTTTATAAATCAATGCCCTGTCCGGACTTCTTTTTTTATAACCTTTTTCTCTGTACACTGCTTTGGCAGCACCTCGATTAGAGGTAGCAATTTTCAGAAAACTGTATGACAGCACCAGATATACAAGTATAAATGCAACGAAAACCATGGCTGTAAATAGAATCATCGACAGCACATTTCCCTCTGCTGCTTTTCCCATATGATAAACAGGCCAGAATCTTCTTTTTACAATCTCTCCTACCTGCCGGCTATTGGTGAGAAACGTCTGAAGCATGGAATTGGCCCTTGAAAAGAAATAGTAATAGGCCGCAAAAAAAGCCAGGGATAAAACCACTGTAATGATACTCTTATTTTTTACCCTTACGCTGATGAGTGCCACCAGCCACCCTAAAATACACGACAAAACCAATATTAATATTGAAATGACAAATATTAAAATGATAGAAAATATAATAGAACGTATCCCGGGCGCAGCCTCCATGATGTAAACGATAACTGTGGGAACAATAATCAGTGCCTCATAAAAGAGCCCCATTACATATACCCCCAGAAGTCTTACAAGTAAAATCTTTGCAGGTGGAATCGGCATTGATAAAAGCAGGTCGTTATCTTTTGCCTGATACATACTTGAGAATGTATTGAACACACTGCCAAACACACCAAAAGCAATCGCCATCAACGCCATAATGGCAAAATACAGCCATTCCTGCCTCATTGCCGCAAGAGGCGCGCACAGCATTTTTGCCACACCGTAAAATACCCATCCCAGAAAAATGCAAAGACCCGCATATAATACTGCATACATCATCATAGATGACTTTGAGCGTTTTTTACCACTCTTTTTATCCCGGACAAACACATATAGAAGTTCCATCATCTGTTTTTTAAATAGCGCCTTAATCATTGTCTGCCTCCAGTTCCAGAAATACAGATTCCAAAGAATCGTCTCCCTTGACCTCTTCCATCGTTCCCGACTTAATTAACTTGCCCGCTTTAATAATTGCTACTTTATCACAAAGCTTTTCTGCCACTTCCAATACATGGGTGGAAAAAAATATGGCACCGCCATTGTCACAGATTTCACGCATAATTTGTTTTAAAAGATGAGATGCCTTCGGATCAAGTCCCACAAACGGTTCATCCATAATAATCAGTTTTGGCTGATGTACGAGCGCTGCAATTACAACTAATTTCTGTTTCATTCCATGAGAATACGCACTGATGGGCTGTGCCAGATCGCCGGTCAGTTCAAAAAGATCTCCATACTTGCGAATGCGCTCTCTTCGTTCCTCTGCGCCAACCCCAAATATATCCGCAATAAAATTGATGTACTGTATCCCCGTCATAAAATCATACAAATCCGGATTGTCCGGAATGTATGCCATCTTTGCCTTGCAGTTATTGGGATTTTCTTTCATGGATATCCCATCTATATATATTTCACCGCTGTCCGGCTGCAAAATGCCGCAACATGCCTTTATGGTAGTTGTTTTTCCGGCACCGTTATGTCCAATAAATCCGTATATTTCCCCCGGATGAATATGAAGAGAAAGATTATCTACTGCCTTCTTATCTCCGTAGGTTTTTGTTAAAGAATTAATTTTGAGCATAATATCCTCCCTTTTTGAAAATTTTTACTATTCTATACATACAGAGCGTTACCGCTTTCTGCGTAAAAACTGTAAACAAACTTATGATTTCCCAACACCCCAAATGCATTGGTACAATTATTATAACACATCTTCTTTTTCGTCACTTACTTTAAAATTAACAACAGCTTCAACAATTTTATGATTCTTGACTGAATTTACATGAATTAACATTCCATATGCCTCACAGGTAAATTTACTTCCGTCTTCCGGAATTTTGTCAATAATATTATAAATAAATCCGTTAAAAGTATCACAATCCTCATCCGGCAAATCAATATGTAATGCTTTCTTTATATCGTCTATTTCCGCATCACCTCTGATTTTCCATGTATTCTGAGAAATCTGTTTGATTTTTTCCGGGTTTTGTTCATTTTCCTCGTAAATTTCTCCTACCAGTTCTTCTACAAGGTCATGAAGCGTTACAATACCGGTCATCTCACCATACTCATTTAAAAGTACCGAAAAATAATTACGTGTATTTTTCATCTCATTTAATAATTTAACAGCTTTCATATTTTCCAGTACGAAAAACACCGGTTTAACTGCTTTTTCCAAAACCGCTTCGCTCGTTTTTTCCTCTATCCGGAAATAATCTTTTGTGTCTAAAATTCCTATGATGTTTTCTTTCGCATCTTCACATACCGGATAAATGCTATGGCGGTTATTGTAAATAATCTCTTTCCATTTTTCCATGGTATCATCCGTATTAAGGACGATGACATCGGTTCTGTGGGTACAAATCTGTTCCACCGTTATATCATTAAAGTCAAACACATTCTGAATAAATTCATTTTCATGTTTATCAATGATTCCCTGCTCATTTCCTTCCATCAATATCATTTGTATTTCTTCTTTTGTTATCTGCTGTTCTTCATCTTTCGGATTTATTCCCAGAAGACGGAGAAGTATATTTGTAGAAAATGTCAATAAAGAAACAATCGGCGAAAAAATGCGCGCGACGCCATATAACGCAGGCGCCAGCCCTAATGACAATGATTCGGGATTTTTCATTGCAATACGCTTTGGCACAAGTTCTCCAAGTACAATACTGATATAGGATAAAATCACTGTGACACAAAGTACTGCAATTGAATTTAATGTTTTTTCCGGGATAGGAACTCCGGTAGACAATATTGCGTCAACAATGATTCCCGCAAAGTTATCAGAAGCAAACGCACTGTTTAAGTATCCGGATAATGTTATCGCCACCTGAATCGTTGACAGAAAACGGGAAGGCTGTTCCACTAAGGCATACAATTTTTTTGCCCTCTTATTTCCGTTATCTACAAGTTGCTTGAGCCTTGTTTCCTTCATGGAAATCACAGCAATTTCCGCACTGGCGAAAACTGCGTTTAAAAATGTAAAAACAATAATTAAAATGATTGAACCTAACATATTAAATCCTCTCTGACATTCAAATTTGATAGAAATTATAAGAATATAAAAACGCAAAAAGGCATAGCCTGCAAGAAAACTTGCCGGCTACACCTTTATATATCCATAATCTCTAATGCTGAAAGATCTGTTATTGTCGTGTGATTATCATCTAAGTCATCTTCCATGCAATTGTCACATCCTTTCTCTGATACAGAAATATCATATCTGTTGTTTTCTGTCAATATGTTCTGCAAAATTCAGTTCCTTTTAATCAATTTTCGTTACAATATACTCTCCACAGTTTTCCACTGTCTTTTTTAACACTTCATCCTCTATATTTTTATCCAGATACACTTCCACAAAACCGTCCTCATGTCTGAAAGTAACTTCTGTGACATCCGGTAATTCTTTTAAACCATTTGCAATTTTATCCTCACACTTTTCGCATACAATCCCGTCAATATATAATACTTTATAATCCAAGCGCTCAATTTTAAAAATTACCGGACGGGTGCCGTCAGAACAACAGGCAATCATTACACGCTCATCATTCATCCAGCCTCTCATAATACTTCCGCCCTGGAGCGCCGTATAAATATATCGGCTGATAGCGTCCCATGCCTCTGAACAATGTGGCAATGCAAATGAACCGGCGGTACCTTTCGCATTCCCTTCTGCCTTTTGCAGCGTACCGATTCCCATATGCCAAAAATCGTCCGCATTTCCATAGCGTTCAAAAATATATTCGTCCCCCACATGATAGCAAGGGCATTTCCCCACATCAGGATTCGAACAATACTGACGCTGCAACTCGGGATAAAGCTTTTTATCAATCACCGTAACTTTACACTTGTACTGCATATAAATCCTCCTTTTAATACTATCGCTTACAACCTGAATCTAACCCAATCATAGCATAATATCCATTGTTGCCGCAATGAAAAAAATACTGTTCTGTTTCAAAAACAGACCCGCATCTCTTGCTGATTTTCACAGTGAGTATGCGGGTCCTATATTCTATCTCGACACACGTATTTTCTTAGGCAAACGCGCTTTTCCGGTATAACACAATCGATTCATACGGTTTCATCCGGATTTCCTGATTTTCTATATCGTGTTGTTTATAGTTGCTCAAAATAATCTCATAACCTTTCAGTTCTATTTCTGATTTCCATGTCGTATCCTTACCATAAAAGTTGTTAATTACTACAAGACTTTCTCCCTTGTAACTTCTCCGGTAAGCAAACACTGAAGGGTGTTCTTTTGCCAATGGTTCCACATCTCCATAAGCAATGACATCATATTTTTTTCTCAGAGCAATCAGTTGTTTATAATAGTGAAAAATAGAATCTTCATCTTCTAATTCCGCAGCGGCATTGATATCCACGTAATTTGGCGTTACTTCAATCCAAGGAGTTCCCGTAGTAAATCCTGCGTTTTTACTGTGATCCCACTGCATTGGTGTGCGGCTGTTATCTCTGGAATGTATTCCTAAAATCTGATATGCATTTTCTTCCGTCAGTCCTTTTTCCTGCAAGATACGAAAATGATTTAAACTTTCCACATCTCTATACTGAGAAATCTCCCGAAATCCCGGATTTGTCATACCAAGTTCTTCTCCCTGATAGATATATGGGGTTCCCCGGAGACAATGAATCACCGTTCCCAGCATTTTGGCAGATTCTTTCCAATATTGCTTTGTATTGCCAAAGCGGGATACAACTCTTGGCTGGTCATGGTTACACCAAAATACCGCATTCCATGCATCATGCTCTGCCATCTTTGTCTGCCAGTCAAAGAGAATATTTTTCAGTTTCATGAAATCAAAAGGAACCATTACCCACTTTTCGTTTCCCATAAAATCCACTTTCAAATGATGGAAACTGAACACCATAGATAATTCTTTTTCCTCTGCTCCAGCGTATCGATAGCAGTTTTCTATGGAAGTGCTGGACATCTCACCCACCGTAATAATTTCCGCATCTGTTCCAAATGTGGCTTCGTTCAATTCCTGCAAATATTTGTGAATATTGGGCCCATCTGTGTAAAATCTTCTGCCATCCCCTTCGAAGTCATCTTCAAATTTCCCTTTGCTGATTAAGTTGACAACATCAAAACGAAATCCTTTGACACCTTTTTTCATCCAGAATTTTACTACATTCTGAACTTCTTTTCGCACCTCTTCATTATCCCAATTCAAATCCGGTTGGGACACATCAAAAAGATGCAGATAATATTCTCCCAGATTTTCCACATATTCCCATGCACTTCCGCCAAACTTACTTTCCCAGTTTGTCGGTGGGGTTCCATCTTCTTTGCCTTTTCGAAAAATATAGAAATTTTTATATTTTTCGTCTCCTGCCAATGCTTTCTGAAACCATTCATTTTGATCCGATGTATGATTGAACACCATATCCATCATAATACGAATACCACGCTTCCGGGCTTCCTCCATCAATGTATCAAAATCCTGCATAGTACCATATCTCGGATCGATCTCATAATAATTCGCCACATCGTATCCATTGTCTTTTTGCGGGGAAACATAAAATGGCGTCATCCAAATATAATCCGCTCCCAGTTCCCTGATGTAATCCAATTTCTGTATCACGCCGCGCAAATCGCCGATTCCATCTCCGTTACTGTCATAAAATGATTTTGGATAAATCTGATATACTACACTTTTCTTGAAATCTTTCATCTATTACTCCTTACCTTACCACTGAAGAACAGTTTCATGAGAGAACCTCTCCTTACACAAACTTCGCAATTGTTGTTTCGCCTGCCACCGCATCGATGCCATCTATATATTGGATTTCTTTTGTTTTGCCCGGATCCGTTACCACAACCATTGTCGTTGCAGGATATCCCGCTGCTTTGATTTTTTCTGCATCAAAGCGAATCAGTGGCGTTCCTGCCTTGACTTTTGCTCCCTGTTCTGTCAAAAGTTCAAATCCTTCGCCTTTCATGGCTACGGTATCAATTCCTACATGAATAATCATTTCCAAACCGTTTTCTAATCTCAGTCCACAGGCATGCTTGGAGTCTGCCATGACAACAATAACCTCTGCATCTGCCGGTGCGACAACGGTATCATTTTCCGGCTCAATGGCAACACCGTCTCCCATAACTTTCTTTGAAAATACATCATCCGGTACTTCCTCTAATGGAATGACTTTGCCGGTCAAAACTGCTTTCAGTTCCCCTTCTGTTGATGCCGATTCCTCATTGTTTCCTTCTGTTATCTTCGATTCGTCCTTTGTTTCTGTCTTTTCGTCCATTGCTTCTTCTGTGACAATTGCTTGATCTGCAGTCACTTCTTCTACTGCATTTTCTTTCTGACCTGTCATATCACTTACCTTTAATTTTTTCTTGCCTACAATGTAAGTCAAAATAAAAGGCACCACAATCGCAACAGCTATGGCGATTAAAAACGGCACATAGTATTGCGGGAAAATAGATAGGATTCCGGGTAGTCCGCCAACCCCGATACTGATTGCCTGTACGCCAAACCCAACGGAGATCACTGCCGCCAATGCCGAACCTATCATTCCACATATTAGTGGAAATCCATATTTTAAATTAACACCAAAGAGTGCCGGCTCTGTTACGCCTAAGTAACATGAAATCAATGCAGGAATATTTACCTGCTGCGCCCTGTTATTTTTTCTCTGTAATACAGACATTGCCAAGACGCTGGAACCCTGCGCAATATTGCTCAACGCAATCATCGGCCATAAAATTGTTCCACCCACTGTCGAAACCAACTGACTGTCTATGGCATTTGTCATGTGATGCAGTCCTGTCATAACAATAGGTGCATAGAACAATCCAAAAACTGCTGCAAATAAGAATCTTATATCCGATGTAAGTCCGCTATATACCACGTCTGCGATTGCATTTCCGATTTTCCATCCGATTGGTCCCACAACCATATGTGCAATAAAAACTGCCGGAACCAAAGAACAGAACGGAACGACAATCATCCGAATCACTTCCGGACATATCTTTCGGAAGAATTTTTCTAAATATACCAGCACAAATCCTGCCATCATGGCAGCAATTACTTGTCCCTGATAGCCAATCATGTCTACTTTGAAAAATCCAAAATCCCAATATGGTATCTCGCTCGCCGGTGTGGACGCTACGCTAAATCCATTTAATAGCTGTGGGGAAACTAAAGTCAAGCCCAATATAATTCCAAGAATCTGTGTGGTTCCCATCTTCTTTGTAATGGACCATACAATGCCAACGGGCAGCAGATGAAATATTGCTTCACCTATAATCCATAAAAAATCATCTACTCCTGCCCAGAACTGGTACATATCTACGATCGTTTTTGTTCCATTGTCGAAGAAATAAATTCCGTCAATCACATTTCGAAAGCCTAAGACAAGGCCACCGCAAATGAGTGCCGGAATAATCGGAGCGAATATTTCACCCAGATTGCTCATGATTCTCTGAATCAGGCTCTGATTACTTTTTGCTGCCTGTTTTGCCGCCTCTTTGCTAATTCCCTGAATTCCTGCATATGCAACAAACTCATTATAAAAATCCGCAACATCATTTCCGATGATTACCTGATACTGTCCCGCCTGTGTAAATGTCCCTTTCACACAGCCAATCTCCTCGATTTTCTTTACATCTGCCGCAGATTCATCTACAAGAACAAATCGCATTCTTGTCATGCAATGTGAAACCGCAGAGATATTTTCTTTTCCACCGATGAAGTCTAATAGTTCTTTTACTTCGTTCTCATACTTTGCCATATAGATCTCCCTTCTCTGATATTTATTCTTTTCCTTTTACCGTAATTTATTCAAGTCGCATCTTGTTCAGATAAACACAGATTATCATACTTGTTTAAACAAGTCAATGCTATTTTTGAAATTTGTTTAAACAAGTTTTGCTTTCATTCTTGACTTTACATTTTGCAATATTATAATAAATCATAGAGCTGTATGAAATTTGAGATTGGAAGTGAATTTATGCCTAAAAGCAAATATCAGAATATCTATAAAGATATCAAATTAAAAATAGAATCCGATGAGTATGCCTATCAGGAACTTCTTCCTTCCGAAAACACGTTGATTCAGGAATATTCCTGCTCCAGAAATACAATTCGGCGCGCGCTGGCAAAACTTGTTGTGGACGGATACGTTCAGACGATTCAGGGAAAAGGCGTCCGCAATATTTTTCAGCCGGTAGAACAGACTTCATATACGATTGGAGGAATTGAATCCTTCAAAGAGTCTTCTATCCGTAATCATAAGATTGGAACAACCAAAGTGCTGTGTTTTACCGAATTGGCAGCCGACAAAAAAATTGCATCGCGCACCGGTTTTCCCGTTGGTTCCGAATTATACTATCTGCAACGATTACATCTCTTGGACGGCAAAGCACTTATATTAAACCATAATTATTTTTTAAAAAGTGCTGTTCCCGGCTTAACGCCTGAAATCGCAGAAAATTCTATTTATGAATATATTGAAAATACGCTTCATATGACAATTGTTAACAGCAAGCGCATTGTAACCGTAGAAAAGATAACACAGATTGACGAAAAATATTTGGAGATGGACTTTGAAGATTACAACTGTTTAGCTGTCATCAGCAGTCAGACTTATAATAGCGACGGTGTCATGTTTGAGTACACACAGTCCCGCCATCGCCCGGATTATTTTCATTTTCAGGACAACGCCATTCGCAAAACAACATGATTTGCGGATTAAAGATTTTATGAAACCGAAATCATTGGTATCGAATGATATGATAAAAGCTCGCAAAAATGCGAGCTTTTTCTACGAAAATACAACAAATAATGTCTGATTTACCGTAAAATTTTTTCCTTTTTCTTCAGGCATTTATTAACGCTTCTGCAAGCGTTTCCATCACTTCAAGGTTTTCCTTTTTCATGGCAGACTTAATCGTTACAACCGTTTCTATCACCGTGCAGGATTTATAACCTTCTGCATATGCCCGCATCAGTTTTCCGGAAATCGGTGCCCAACTTCCATTCTCTATCAAACCAATCGTCCTCTTCTGATATCCCTTAATCTTCAGATGATACAGGAAATCTTCCATTGCCGGAAAAAGCGCCCCGTCATATGTGGGTGATGCAAGTACAAGTTTGTCATATTGAAAGGCACTTTCCACAGCCTCTGCAACATCGCATCTGCTAAGGTCAAACAAAGATACTTTCTGTCCTTTCTTTTCAAGAATTTCTCCCATCTTCTTAGCAGCATCCGCTGTATTTCCATGCATCGAAGCATATGCAATTGTCACGCCTTCCGCTTCTGCTCTGTAACTTGACCAAATATCATACTTTTCAATATAATAAGATAAATTTTCTTTTAAAACAGGTCCATGAAGCGGACAAATCATCTGGATATCGAGCGCTACTGCCTTTTTTAGGACACCCTGTACGGAAACTCCATATTTTCCGACAATATTCATATAATAACGCCGTGCTTCACATATCCAGTCTTCCTCTACATCCAGCGCGCCAAATTTTCCAAATGCATCGGCGGAAAAAAGTATTTTTTCCATGCGCTCATAAGAAATCATAACTTCCGGCCAGTGTACCATTGGCGCCATAATAAATGTCAGCTTGTGATTTCCCAGATCCAGCGTATCTCCTTCTTTTACTTCCAACCTGTTTACCGATAAGTCGCTGTCAAAAAACTGAGGTATCATTCCAAATGTCTTAGCATTTCCAACGACTGTAATTTCCGGATATTTTTCGCATATTCTTTTTAAATTTGAAGAATGATCCGGTTCCATGTGATGTACAACAAGATAATCCGGTTTTCTTCCGGAAAGTTCTGTCTCCAAATTGCTGAGCCACTCTTCTGTCACTCTGCTATCCACAGTATCCATTATGGCAATTTTTTCATCTATAATTACATAAGAATTGTATGATATTCCATTCGGAACCTCGTACTGATTCTCAAATAAATCAATATTATGATCGTCACATCCGATATAACGGACTGTGTCAGTTATGGTTACTTTACTCATGTCATTTCCCTCCTGATTCGTTTCTTGTAGTTTATTTTATTAGTAATTGATTTTCAAGAGGCATCTTGTAATTTCTAATTTTATAAACTTATCATTTTTCTTTTATGGAAACCCTTTTTAACGCTTGTTCTAACCGATGTTCTCTAATGATGTTCTCTATCAAATCAAGTTATACCGATTTTATCTCCAACGATTCAGACAGGCAAAAATCTCCTGCCGCCTCGGAATTGTCAGATTTCCGGGTACTTTGCCAACACATACTTTTTCAAATCCGAAAGTTTTCAGAAGTTCTTCTGTCTGATTTACCGCCTCTGTCATAGACATATTTTCCGAAAGAAAATGGGTTCGGATATACCAGACAATGTTTGCCAATCCTGCCAACTGCCCGGTATCAACCAGTTGCTCCACATAACGCAAATCGATTGTTTCTTTATTAATTGATATACTGTCCCTGCCCATAACCTTCATTTTTACCCGGTCTCTCACATCCGGTTTGCGAAGCCATATACGAGGCCTTGAAAAATCAGGCAAAGAAAGTTTTGGGGCTTTTTCCTCCTGCCCGGGCGTTGCAAATTCCATCGCTGCTTTCTTTGCCATCTCCGTAATGTCCTCCGGACAATATTCCTTCATCTGAATAATAAGGTCAGCCTGATAAAAATAGCTTCCGGAGCTTCCTGCCACAAGTATTGTAGAAATGTGCGCTGTCTCATAAAGCTGTCTCACCCTGAGAGAAAAAGGTGTGATTGGTTCCATATCCCTGTGCACCACTTTCTGCATCAATTCATCACGAATCATAAAATTGGTAGCACTGGTATCTTCATCCACCAAAAATAAACTGCTTCCCGCTTCCATAGCTTCCACCACATTTGCCGCTTGAGAAGTGCTTCCGCTGGCATCCGCTGTGGAAAAACAGGATGTATCTTTCCCATTTGGAAGATTATTTATAAACATGGAAATATCCACTTTTTGAATACTTCGCCCATCTTCTGCACGAAGCTTTACCGCCGTATCATCCGTAATGACATATTCCCGTCCGTCTCCCGCAATATGATTATAGACGCCTACTTCCAACGCCTTAAGCAGTGTAGATTTTCCATGAAAACCGCCGCCCACAATCATTGTAATTCCCCGGGGGATTCCCATTCCGCGCACCTCTCCTTTATTTGGAAGCTGCAATGTTATTTCCAACGATTTGGGAGATTCAAAAGCTACTGCGTTTTTCATCGGTCTGCTGCTAATACCCGACTCTCTTGGAAGTATTGCTCCGTTTGCAACAAATGCCACCAATTTTCTTTTCTTTAACTCCCGGCGGATAAATTCCTGATCTTCTGCCAGCTCCGCCACTTGTCGGAACTGTTGCTCCTTGGTTTTATCATAGTACAGCGTATGTAAAACGACTTCCGGCAGAAACTGTATCAGCATCTTTTCCAGTTCCCGGCTCTGAATTCTTCTGCCATTTGCCGGAAATCCCACCTCAAAACGCACAAGCACTGTCCCATTTCCACTGATTTCACATCCGGTACGCTTTAATATCTCCGGTCCCGGTATTACTGCACCCATAAATCCTGACTTTCCGGAACCTTTTGCCTGAAAAGAATATTTTTTTATCTCTCGTGAAAAAAGCCTGAGCAGTCGGTCCTCCAAAGCTGTCTTCTTTTCATCTGTATCATATAATTCTTTCGGAAAAGCCGCTTTTGCCGTCGGTACTTCCACACGCAACATGGATGGTGAAGCAAAAGGATCTCCCTGTACATGCTCAATGATAAGCGTAAAATCTGTCATATCATAACTGCCTTTTAACTGCTTGTAGGCAGGATAGCTTTTGTTATCTACTTCTCTTAATGTTCTGACAAGTTGTTGTCTGGTCTGGTTCATTCAAATGCTCCCCTCTGACATTTTTATATAATTATCATCTTAAATTCACTGATTCATTAAATCTTTTCCGGCGTCCCAAGCCTTTCCAACCTGTTCTCCGGATACGTAATAGCCATGCTGAAACTGATCGAATATCAAAGCATTTAATTTTACCGGATCAATCTTATCATTATCAGATAAAACATGTTCTTCTGCAGCCGTATTAACAATTTTTCCAACAACTGCATAGAAACTGTCGTTTTCCACCACTTCCGCAAGTTCACACTCCATCACAACAGGAAATTCATCTATAACAGGTGCATTGACAAATTCACTCTTTACTGCATGATAACCGGTTCTCTCAAACTTATCATTCATTTTATTTCCGGAGGCAATCCCAAAGAAGTCCGCCACGTCCATATGTGCTTTATCTGCAATGCTTACGGTAAATGCTTTTGTTTTCAAAATATTTTGTGTTGTCTTATGTTCTTCGTCAATAAACAACGCAATTCTGTCACTACTACAAATCATTCCCCACGCCGCATTCATTACATTCACTTTTTCATTCTCATCATAAGCCGCAATCATAAGAACCGGCATTGGATAAACTGCCTGTACTACTCCTAAATTTTTTTTCATTATCAATCTCCTCACTGTTATGAAGTGACCTCTTGTCAAGAGTTAATTTTACATTAACAAACTTTTCTCTCAACAATCGTCACATTTGTTGATTGACAGTATCTGGGAAGAGCCAGATTTA
>CALWNA010000195.1 GCA_944382505.1 uncultured Lachnospiraceae bacterium | reverse complement strand
ATACGGAGCATCGTCCGGTGATGGAGATAAAGATGGAGATATTGTAACAAACCCATGGGGAGAATATTTTACCACTACAACACAGAGTATTGTTACATCAGAAGTGCAGGAGCCTGGGACTACTTTCAATGATATAGAAACGGAAGAAACGGATTCAAACGTTTATCCAACAGAAGAAACTTCTTCTAAATATTCTGAAACAGATATTGTAACAACAGAAGATAAAATAACTGAAATTGCGACAACATCAGCAAAAACAGAGAGTATTAAAGTTGGTAAAACAAAGGTGAAAAAAGCTTCAAAAAAGAAATCGGCGAAGAAAGCAAAAATTTCTCTTAAGAAGATTAGGGGAGCCCGGGGCTATCAGATAAAGGTTTATAAGTCAAAAAAAGCAGGGAAGGCTCTCATAAAGAAAACGGTTAAAAAACCAAAATTTATAATTAAAAATAAAAAACTTAAGAATAGAAAAAAATTATACATCAAAGCAAGAGCTTATAAAATTGCAGATGAAAAAACATATTACGGAAAATGGTCAAAAAAGAAGAAAATTAATATAAGGAAATAGCAACGTTATAAGTCTTGTTTTCGTTATGATTTTAACTTGTGAAGGAGACGATAAGTTTATATGGAAAAGTTTGTCAAGAAGGCATTTATATATGTGATGGTACTGACTTTGGCATTTGGCTGTATAGGTAGTTGTTTGGCAATACCGGCAAAGGCAGATGAAATGGATGGAGATGTGATAGAAAATCCATGGTCGGAGTTGTTTTATGACGATGAAAAGAACAGTGACTTGGATTTGGGAGGAAACACAACGCAGAATCCGTCCGGAAAAACTGATACTACAAAGATGCCGACAAAGAAACAGATTACGCAATTTAAAAAAGCGATGAAAACAAAAGTAGTTTCAGCTACAAAGGCAACTAAAAAGGCGAAAAAAGCAAAAGTTATTTTAAAAAAAGTTAAAAAGGCAACAGGATATCAGGTTCAGTATTCTTTAAAGAAAAAGTTTAAGAATGCAAAAACGAAGACTTCCAAAAAGAAAAAGATTATCATAAAAAAGCTCAAAGCGAGAAAAAAATATTACGTGAGAGCAAGAGCTTATGGCAAAATGCAGGGGCAAGAGGGCTATATTTATAGTGCATGGTCAAAGAAAAAGGTGGTTAAAGTGAAAAAATAATATATTGCCGAATTTGTTTTTTGTAGAAATTATAAATCCATTGTTGAAACAATATTCTCACGTTTTTCATATGATTATTTGAAACAAGAAGCGTGACGATTATTATAAATATAAAGTTGCTTATATATTTAAAATGTGTTATAACTTAAGTTAGTTGTAATGCCAGAGGAATATGATTTAGAGGAGACTTATTATGAAGAGATACATAACACCTGATTTTAAAATGATTCACTTTGAAGTGGAAGATAAAATGATGGACGGATATAATGACGGAGACGTTAATCCAAATCCTTGGGATGAATTATTTACAGATGATACTTCGACAGATGATATAAGTTCATCAAATGCATTAAAATTAGGATAGATAGGGATTGATATTATATTGTGCACATACTGCCGGGGACGAAAGTCTCCGGTTTTTTTTACAACGAACAGAAACAGAATGAAAGGGTGTCTTTTTTTGCAAAAAGGTGTCAATATTTTGCGCTTCGTTGTGATTAAAAAATGAGTATGATAATCTTTAAAATATAAAATTGGGTTTTTAGCAAATATCAGAAAGAGGAGATTATCATGTTTAAAAAAGCGATTGCAATCATTATGTCATTTGCGTTGGTTATTACAGGCATTAATTTTATGACCGGTGAAACAAAGGCGGCAGTGACATCATCTTCAGGAAGCAGTTCATGGAAACTGGTTTGGAATGATGAGTTTAATCAGACAGTAGGAAGCGCACCGGATTCTTCCAATTGGAGCTATGATATCGGATATGGTCCAAATGGCGACGGATGGGGAAACTTGGAACGCCAGTATTATACGGACAGTACAAATAATGTTTATATTGCGGATATGTCATCGGATGCACAATCAAGTGATGGAAGATGTCTTGCAATCAAGGCACAGAGAGAGGGAGACGTGATTACGTCCGGAAGAATTCATTCCCAGAATAAGGTTTATGCCAGATACGGTAAGATAGAGGCAAAACTCAGAGTTGAAAAAGGCCAACAATCAGGCGTTTGGCCGGCATTCTGGATGTTGGGTGAAAATTATGTTACATCAGGCAACAATTGGAATGGAGCAAACGGAGAAAGTCCGTGGCCATCTTCCGGTGAAATTGATATTATGGAACACAGAAATGCGGAAACAGATATTATAGGAACTCTTCACTGGAATCCCAGCACGACTGCATATCAGCATATATATGCGGGAAGTGAAACAACAGGAAGTTTTGGAACTGTCGGAAGCATAGAAGAATGGCATAGATATTCCATAGAATGGTACGGCGACGTTATAAAATGGTACGTAGATGACGTATGTTATCAGACAATCAATATTACCAGCAGTGAAATGGATGAGTTCCAGAGGAGCCATTTCTTGTTGCTGAATCTGGCCATTGGCAGTACAAGTACACCATTTACAAAATATCAGACCATAAGTGACAGTTTCACGGATGCTACGATGTATGTTGATTACGTTCGTGTATATCAGGGTACAGATGCGGATTTTTATGTAAGTAAGACCACGGATGGCGAGACGGCTGCAGAGCCTACAACAGTGGGGGATGGATATACGACATGCACAACAGATAGCAATGTGAATGTGGGCCAGTGGAATTATTATGCAGGTACATGGGCAGGCGTTTCTGCAAGATATAAGGGCGGTGAAAACCTCGATGACTTTTCTCTCAAGGTGTTGGCAAATAACGGAGGAGACTGGGGACTTCAGGCATTTACAAATGAGATCGCCGTCACAGCGGGACATACATATCGGTATAGTATTACGCTAAATTCGGATACAGACGGAGCGTCAGTTCTACTAAAGGATGAAAAAGCTGACACTGAACTTGAAACAAAGACGCTTGTGGCAGGAGACAATATATATACAGGCACATATGTTCCGTCAGAAAACAACATACAATTTATGTTTAATCTATCAGGAGTGACTGCCGGAACAACGGTAAACTTTACAAATGTTACTTTGACAGATATTACAGAAGGCAGTGAAGTGATAACTACGACAGCCGAGGAAACAGAAGATTCCGGAGAGGATACATGGCAGGCAATAGACGGTTCAACAGTATTCACATACGGAAACGTAAATAATATGAGTGTTGTCAATGTTCAGCAGCCGGGATGGGCAGATGAAACCGGTATCTATATTTATACCTCGCAGGGCATCGGATACATTACGCTAAACGGCGCCGGAGCAGGAACGGAATCCGCAGCCATTGACGGTGCAGGCGCAGTGATTTATTTGTCGGCTTTAACTGCAGAGACAACAAATGTTTCATATTACACAGATGACGGTACGCTGATTGGAAGTGTTGATATAAAGAACAGCAGCGTCACAGGTACGGATGAAACCGTAACTGAGGCGCCGACTACAACCGAAGAACCTACTACAACAACAGCGGTTTCTGAGGCGGAGCCTATTTATCCTATCGGCTTGAACCCTACATCAGGGGAGGCAGGAAAACTGACAATCGTATGGGGACAAACTGCTGAAATGATAGAATCCGGTCAAAAATATAATGTATATGTAGACGACATTCAAGTACTTGCAAATGTAGACTGCGGTTCTTATACGATAGATGCGACGCCGGGAGAACATACCGTAAGCATGGAAGCTGTTCTCGGAGATAAAGTGTCAGAGAGACTTACAGCATCTGTTGTCGTTATGGGAACGGAAGCGTCTTCAGAATCAACGGAGACAACTACGGAAGATGTTTCCGTCATAACAGTAAGTGAAAGCGTAAAGGTGGAAGGATTCCAGATTAGTACATCATACGAAGGAAGCAGAGTGGTAGGTTCCGTAGAACCGACAATTGATGGAAAGAATGTTTCTAACTGGGGATTTGTTTACGGATTGGCTGTTATCAATGGAAATTCAACAAACATTTCTGACAGTGACATGAAGGTAGGCGCAGATAACGAATATGTTGTATCTTATCAGTCAACACCTGTGGGGACGATGGATGTAATTTTGGGAGCGTCAGACACAGCAACCTATTTTGCAAGGACTATGAGCTTTGGAAAGAAAAGCGTTAGTGCGTTTACAGCAGTTTATAAGGTCAGGGCATATGCATTGATGGAGGATGGAACTTATTTATACAGTGATGTGGCAGAATATTCTGTATATTCCATAGCGGATCATTTGTATCAGAATCATCAGTTTAATACAATGAATGCACACAATTATGCGTATGACACAATACTTAAAAAAGTTGATCCGAATTATATTGAATTGGACTATACATGGAGCAATTCTATTATTAAACCGAATGCAATAAATTAATAGAAAGGGGAGCAACGGTATGCTAAGGAAGATACTGTCAGTAGCGCTTTCACTGGTACTGGTGATTACAGCACTGAACTATGTGCCGCAGACGGCTCGCGCAGAACAAAGGGAAGCGGCAGGTTATGATTGGTCAGACGTTGATTTCTTAGTGACAGAAGGGGCGTTGGCAAATGAATATGGCAATCGGTACAAGATGGTCAAAGTTACGGGAGATGCAACAATTGATATTATTCAAAATCCCGGTTTTACTACAGCTCCGGGTGTGTATGTAACATTTTCAAATGCAGATTTTGGGGAGATTACAATCAACGATGTTGCAACAACAGCTTATTCGCAACAGGGAGCAGGGATTTGTTTTCATATGTCGGGATTTGCTGCACAATATAACGACCTTGTGGTAAAAGATTCCACCGGGTCTGTCAAGGCAGAATTCTATATATATGATACAAAATATTCCGGTTCGGAGACAGAAAGCAAAGAACCGGAATCAGAATCCAAGGAACCGGAAACGATAGAATCACAGCTTCCGGGAACGTCTGATCTTTCAGCACCTGAAAATGTGGAAGCATATAATTTTTATGCACAGGCAAAAGGGTACCAAATCATATTTGATGACGTGGCGGGAGCAGTTTCATATAACATATATATAGATGATGTGGCAGGAGCGATTACAAAAGTTTCGGCGTCAAAAGAATATATAAGCGCAGATATTTTGTCGGCCTTTGCGGATGGAGCGCTACATACTTTATACGTTGCAGCAGTTGATAGTGACGGAAATGTATCCGTCAAATCAGAAGCGACCAGGGTACGCGTAACAAAACAGGCTGACAGTGCTTCTGATCCCACAGATGTATCAAGAATCTATGTGGTAACAAATTCAGATGCAGCCATAACAAAAGAATCAAAGACAGCGGCATCCTTGACAATTATCAGTGGGGAAAGCTCGGTAAGTACAGCAGCAGACAGCGGGACGATTAAGCTTCGCGGCAATTCGACATCATTGGCAGATAAACCGGCATACAATATTTCCTTTTCGTCAAAACAGACAGTATTTACCAATGCTGCCAAGGGTAAAAAGTGGTGTCTGTTGGCAAACGCCTATGAAAAAACATTGTTGAGAAATAAGATAGCAATTGATTTCGGAAGGACGTTGGGGAGCATCGCAGCACCGGAACAGCATTATGCGGATCTTTATTTAGATGGTGTTTACAAAGGAAGTTATGTCATTTGCGAACCCGCTGAAAATGACAGAGCAGGCGTTTCATATGATGATAGTGATACATCCAATGAAATGATGTTTGAATGGGAAAGAGACAGAGTAGAAGATGGTCAGACATACTATACAACAGGTATGGGGGTGCGTTTTGTGGCAGCCGATCCGGAAGGACTTGCCACGGACACTTCAAGATATAGCAATTGGGTCAGCACTCTGGCAGAATTTGAAAGCGCACTTCAGAATACCGCATCGGCAGATGTGCTTGACTATATGGATGTAGATTCCTTTATTGATATGTACATTGTAAATGAATTGTTCTGTACTGTAGACGTTGGATACAGCTCGATTAAATTTTATGTTACATATGACAGTGATGGAAAACCGACAATACACGCAGGACCTTTATGGGATTTTGATTTGTCATCGGGTAATTCTTCCGATGAGTATGCGAGAAGCAATACAACGTTCAGAGCGCAAAATGAAAACATATGGTTCAGGTATTTAATGCAGAATCCTAATTTTAAGAGCAAGGTGCTTGAAAAATATGAAAAGATGCAGCCGACAATTCAGAATATCTATAAAGATAATAAGTTGGGAAAGAGCCGGATAAACCAAAATATTGCGTTTATCAATGCGTCAAGAATCAGAAATTACACATCAATTGCACAGGGAGGCGCCGGCTGGAGCGAAAGCGAGCCCGATGGGGCAGAGTGGACAATTTACAGATATAGTTATAGTACACTGGAACCTTATATCAATTATACGTATGACCAGCATGTGGAATATCTTGCAAATTGGCTTAAGGACAGAAACGAGTGGCTGTGTGAGCAATGGGGAATTGATTACGCAGCATATGACAGTGAATATGCGGAGGATATTCCAATCAGCCGGGATTTAGAAATAACAGGTTATCAGATGACTTCTTCTTTTAACAATGTAGAGGGAAATATGGGTGCCAGAGTAATTTATCAGACTGAGAAAACTGTGGACGGACAGACGCCGGAAGAGACAGGTCTTGTGTATGGATTAAATTACAATGAAGATATTACGGAAAATGATATAGTTTACGGTTCGGAAAATGCATTTGTTAAATCTTTTGCATCAACAGAAGCGGGAAAACTTCAATCAATTATGGGAGACTCTCAGACGGCATCATATTATGTAATGACTATGAGCTGTGGTTCGGCAGATGACAGCGATAATATAACTCCTGCGGCATATACGACCACATATATCGTCAGGGCATATGCAAAATTCAGTGACGGAAGTGTGGTATACAGTGATGCGGTATCTTATACAATATATAAAATTGCCGACTATCTGTATAAAAATAATATGGTCAATACTTTAAACACATACAATTATCTGTACAGTAAGATATTGCATGCGGTAGACGAAAACTATGCGCAAGGTGATTTTGACTGGTCAAATACACTTGTAAAATAATGAAAAAGGAAATACTTTTTATTTTAATTTGTATTTAAGGGAGACAAGAAAAAATGATAAAATAAA
>CALWNA010000194.1 GCA_944382505.1 uncultured Lachnospiraceae bacterium | reverse complement strand
CCACCTTCCTTCAGATTCCACCTCACGATGGACACCCTTGGTCTTGGCTGTATCCTTCCCACTACCGGGGCGGATTAGGGACTTTCACCCATTAGAAACGTGCGCCGCCAGGCGCACTATAAAAAGGAAACCCACATCTGCGGGTTTCTCTAAAATAGGATACATTTTAATAAAATTCACTTTCTCCATTGTCATCATAGTCATAATCCACATTTTCAGTTTCCACAGTTGAAGTCTCTTCATCATTTGTTATTCCTGTTTCCGTAGGATTATAACCAACTGTTGAATCAGCACTGATACCCGTATATCCGACAAGATAATTATTTATAGACAAAACGTTTTCCGTAGGCTGATAAGCTTCTTCACCATACAGATACTCATGCAAGGTTGCAACATTTGCATCCATTCCCTTTGCTATTACATAGCTGACCCCGTTTATCGTACCTGTCGTGAGTTCAGAAGGGAATCCCTCACTTCCGCTTAATTCAAAATCAAATATAACAGGAATCAAATTGATAATTTCATCAAATGAAAAACTTGTTGAAATAATCTGGTCCTCATTCGTATTGTCATTTAAAACAGTGCTGACCATACTCTGGAGCTCTGAAATACTTGCCTTTTTTGCTCTTTCCACAAGTTTCATAATCACAGAACGCTGCCTTGCCGCACGTCCAAAATCATTACTGATTGCCTCTCCTGTTTCCGGATCATAAAATGTAGCTTTTCTTATCCGGCAATATGTGGTGGCCTGAATACCGTTCAGTTTAATATTTTTTCCACTACTGCTAACCGGTGGCGCATACTCGCCTGTGGAACTGATTGTACTCTTTAAATGTTGATTGAGCTGGGAGAGTTCATCATCTGTGAGATCCACTCTAATACCACCCAAAGTATCAATAATCTTTGCAACACCGGAGAAATTTACTGTAACATAATCTGTAATATCCAAGTCAAGATTCATATTTAACGTATTGATTGCGCCTTCCGGTCCACCGGCTGCATAGGCCGAATTTACTTTAAAATACTCTGTGAGATTCCCCTCATTATCATATATTCCCAATAATGTATCTCTGTATACAGAGACCATCTTTACCTCTCCGGTTGTATTATGAATACTTACAATCAAAATAGAGTCGCTATTGGATGCATCCACTTCTCCATTTCTTGAATCTACACCATATAAAACAAAATTTGTGTATTCCTCGGAATAATTATAATTCAGATTATTTGTCTTTAAATTGTTATTGTTAAAAGTTTCATCAAATACACTGTTGTCGTATGCTTCACTTCCAAACCATCCAATAATACTTCTTCCAATACCTGTGGATGCCATTCCTTTAATCAGTTCCGCTTTAACATTTGGAACAAACAGAACCACGGCAAATAGGATAAGAAGCACTCCAAAAATTGCTTCGAAAACGGTTACCAGTCTCCTTAATCTTTTTAAAGATTTCAGTCTCTTTTCAGGTGTTTTATTTTTTTTATTCGAACTCATGATTATCTCCAATTCGTTTATGAAATTTTATCTGTATCCATTCGGATTGTTTTTTTGCCAATTCCATGAATCTTCGCACATTTCTTTGATTCCGTATTTGGCTTCCCAATTTAACTCTTTTTTTGCAAGAGATGCGTCTGCATAACACTCTGCAATATCTCCTGCTCTTCTATCTGTAATCACATACGGAATTTCCTTGCCACATGCCTTACTGAAATTTTCAATTACTTCTAATACACTGTAGCCTTTTCCTGTTCCAAGATTATATACTTTAACGCCCGGATTTTCCTCCAGCTTCTTTATGGCATTTACATGTCCCCGCGCTAAATCTACAACATGGATATAATCTCGTACTCCTGTTCCGTCCGGCGTAGGATAATCATTTCCAAAAACATTAACTCTCGGGAGCTGCCCGGTTGCTACCTTTGTAATATATGGCATAAGATTGTTCGGTATGCCATTGGGATCTTCACCAATCAGGCCACTCTTATGTGCTCCTATCGGATTAAAATATCTGAGTAAAATTACATTCCATTCGGAATCTGCCTTCTGAATATCCGTAAGAATCTGTTCCAGCATAGACTTTGTCCAACCATAAGGATTTGTACACTGCCCTTTTGGACATTTTTCTGTAATCGGCATCTGAGCCGGTTCTCCATAAACCGTGGCAGATGAACTGAATATAATATTCTTAACACCATGTTTTCTCATTACATCGCACATTTCCAATGTTCCGGAAATATTGTTTTTATAATATTCCAATGGCTTTTCAACAGATTCACCTACGGCTTTCAACCCCGCAAAATGGATAACCCCATATATATCGTTTTCTTCCAGAATTTTGGTCATCGCTGCTCTGTCCGCAATATCTGCCTCATAAAACCTGACCTTTTTCCCTGTGATTTTTTCAACTCTTTTCAAAGATTCTTTTGATGAGTTCATTAAATTATCAATCACTACTACGTCATATCCTGAATCCAGCAATTCGACACATGTATGACTTCCGATGAAACCTGCGCCACCGGTAACTAAAATAGTGCTCATTTTGTCCTCCTCTGCTTTATCTTAATCTTATTCTTACAGTAACCTGTTCCAACAATTGTGTATCCCCCGGCACTGTTATCGATACCGGAATCGTATACGTACCTTTTTCCAGGCCCTCCAGATTGATTGTCGCATTTAAATCCTGTTCCGTAATCTGATCTATAACATCCTTTTCTCCTCGAAGTTCAACGGTGATTGTGTCGGCCGGATATCTTACTTCCAGATTATCTCCCAGATTTTCCACATTCAAATCTGATGTTTTTATTCGTAATGTTTTTGTAACCAGTTCTTCAATTTCTACTGTCACCTGAATTTCATTATCGCCGTCAATGGAAACTCCCTCCGGAAGATACTCTGACAAATCAATCGTCTGTGTTACATTTTCCGCCTGATTGCTGATATCTACACCCTCCGCAACTTCCACACTGTCTATATCTTCCAGCAGTTCTTCCGCTCCAACTATTTTTACAGTATTTTGTGATAACGAGATATCTGCCATCCGGTATCCGTCAGCCGGCGTTCCGGTAGTTTCTACATGAATAGCTACTTCTTTCTCTTTTAATATATTGACATATATATCTACCTTTTTATTGGAAAGACTGATATTTTTATCCTGAACTTCATTTCCACGCTTATCATATAGAATTAACTTGCAGGACTGAGAAATATCACTATTTTGTCCATTCAAATCACATGTTGCCACAACTCTGGATATCTTGTCAAGAACTGATGTCGGTGCCTGAATATTCACTGTATTCTTTGACAGGGAATAATTTCCTGCTACATACCCGTCATCCGCATCTCCACTAAATTCAACCTCTATATTATATTCCTGTTCTTCTATATTTTCTATAGAAACCGTAACTGACTGAACCGATTGCTTTTCTATTGTGATTCTATTTTCTACCGCCCTGTTTGCAGCGGACACTTCCACAGGCACAGCATTCACTTTTGACAACTCAGCCAGTGAAGCTGTCGCAGTAAAGTCATCTGCCGAAAGTTCACTTACTACAGATCTTTTTCCGGAAATTGTGATATTAACATACTGGCTGGACTCAACAGTATAAACCATCCCCTGATCTGTAATGGATTCCTCATCCGTCATTGTAATCGGCACACTGTATATAACTAAAGTTTTTTCAGGATCGCTGATATTGATAACTGCCAGCCATACAATTGCGGCAATAATTACCGCAATAATTTTCAAATCAATATTATTTGTCAACGACGCCCTTATCTTTGCCATCGTTTTTTTCATTGCGACTCCTTCCTTTCCAAAATCTCTTCTTTGTTTTTGCTTCCTCCTTCGCCTGAGTTTTCATTAACTCATTCTTCAATATTGCTGCATCTGCATATCTTATGAGTTTACCTTCTCTGGCTATGGAAATGCTTCCTGTCTCTTCTGACACAATAATCACAACGCTGTCTGTCACTTCACTTACACCCAGTCCTGCTCTGTGCCTTGTACCCAAATCCTTACTGAGCGATGTGCTGTCTGATAACGGGAGATAACATGTTGCAGATACGATTTTATCTCCTTCAATAATCACAGCGCCATCGTGAAGCGGCGTATTTTTTTCAAATATATTAATTAACAGTTGTCGGGTAATTTTTGCATCGAGTCTGATACCTGTCTCAATATATTGTTCCAGGTCATGTTCCTGCTTTATTACCATCAAGGCGCCTGTTTTCGCTTTTGCAAGTTCCAGTGTGGCCCTTGTGATTTCCTCGACGGATTTATCACTAAATCTTCCTTCGGCACTGCTGTTTCCAAATTTCAACACTCTGAATAAAACATTTTTCTTTCCCAGTTCTTCCAATGCTCTTCGAAGCTCCGGTTGAAAAATGATAACAATCGCAATAATGCCTACGCTTAATGTCTTATTAATGATCCATAACAGGGTTGTGAGGTGAAATATTGAAGCCACAAGCATAAACAATACTAACACCACTATACCTTTTAACAAGAACCATGCACGGCTCTTTCTGAACCACAAAATAATGTAATAAACCAATACGGCTATTATGATAATTTCAACAAAATCACTGATATACATATTTGGTATTGAAAAATATTTTTCTGTAAAATTCTGAATGTAATGTAATGCTGTGTTCACCTTTTCCCCTTTCCGAACAAATACGTTCTTTTATATATACGAAACTTTTTTAATTTTTATTTCCCATCTTTTTATTTATTGTTTTTCTTTTTCTTTGTGCGTTAATTTTCTTAACGTTCATTTCCGGCGCAGTTACATTAATTTTCGGAACCGCCTTTACATAATAATAATACTCATCATCTTCGAACTGTGTATGTTCGGTTCTTGAATAATCCACCGAAAACACAAAAAACTGAAGTACATAAGCAAGAAGTAAAGATATTACTGTACCTACAATAAGCCATAAAATTGAATTTTCTGTGTTCAATATGATACCGCCGACTAAAATAATGACAAAATCTGCAATGCCTCCCGCCAAAATGGCAATTGTCCAGGAATTATTCATTGCTGCTCTTTTAATGAGATAAACCACAACGATTGTTACGGCAAAAGCAATCACCGTCAGTATCATTTCATTATTGTTGCTTATCAGTTTAATCACTGTATTTATACTTTCGCTTTCTGAATTTTCTCCCGACATATTTTTAATTGCCGCAGAATTTTCGCTGATTACCGAGAGCATAAAATAAATAATCGTTCCGCAAGATACCGAAACAATGGAGACAGGCGTACACACCAATCCTGCCGCTATCGGTATTATATAAGGTATTTTCAGGAAGAACGCCAGCGGAATAACTACAAGAAATGCTCCCTCCTTCGGTGTAAATCGAAAGAAAAATAAAATCATTATCAATATGGAAATCAATACAAGAACTGTCAGTTCTACAGACAGTGCAAAAATATTTACAATAATAATCACGCCCAGACTGACAATAATCACTCCCCACGGAAGGAAGGCAAATAAAATCGAAATCCCCAGTACAACAGGCCATATGTTAAGTATATCCATATATCCTATATTGAACTTAATCAGCATCATTGCAAAAAATACTGCAAAGAATTTCAGCACAGGTCTTAACAATAATTCATGGTCCGTATAAAAATTTTTTAGCTTTTCTTTTAATTCAAGTAACGTTATCATTATAATTCCTCGCCTCCTTCTTCCAATTCATCAATAATCGCATCATATTCCAATTCCTGAATCCTATGTAATGTCTTCAGGTCACCATTATATTCTTTGAGATTTTTTCTCATCTCTCTAAATTTGTGGGAATAAAAGGCATAACTGAAAATCATATATAAGACTGTAACAATAATATAAGCCAAAACTATAACAATCACCAGTATGGTAAAACTTCCTGTCGTGGTCATATGAGATATAATATTTGACGAACTATACATAAACCAAAAAGCAAGGCATAACAAATATCCCACCGTGACGCAAATAAAAGAACTCAACATCTTCATTGACATGTAGTCACTTTTAAAATATCGGCTGGTCTTTATTTCTTTTTTTTGATTTTTCTGCTCATATAATGCCAACTTTGTCATTAGTATAATTTTCTCATTATTCAGCATGTCAAATCTCCTTAAAAACCTGTTCTCAATGTCCCGGGCGCAAAATTCCATAATTATTTAATATTCTATCATATTGAAAATATTCGCGCAATGCAAAAACGAAAAGGGAGATGACCATAATGTGTAGAGTTACAATTGATGTGACACCAAAAATACTATACAAAAAGCGATTGAACCTTTAGAATGTTAATCACCACAAAAAACTTATCTAAAAGGAGACTCAATCGCCATGAACATTATAACACATTCACAACGATATATTCCACATGAACTTTCAACAAGAATTCATGCAGTTAAAACCTATCGCCGGTACGGAGATGTTTCATACGTTTGCCGTAAATATAAGATATCCAAGTCCTCACTTATGCGCTGGAACAAAAGATATGACGGTACAAGGGAATCCTTAATGGATAAATCCCACAGACCCCATACTCCCCATCCTAATTCCCATACAGAGACTGAACTGAAATGGATTATGGACTATCACCGCAGAAATCCAAACATTTCCGTCTGCGAGCTTTATGGCAGACTTAAGTCCAATAAAGGCTACAGCCGCCATCCCGGCTCTCTCTATCGTGTGTTTGTAAGAATGGGATTTTCAAAAAAAGTCAAATCAACGAAAGATTCTTACAAGCCAAAGCCTTATGATACTCCTTCTCAACTCGGAGTAAAATGGCAGATGGACGTAAAGTATGTTCCAAGAGCCTGCTATTCCGGAAATGATGGTGAAAAGTTTTACCAGTATACCGTCATAGACGAGGCTTCCAGACAGCGGTTCATTTATCCATACCGTGAACAGAGCAGCTATTCTACCGTGGACTTTGTCAAAAGAGCCATTAAATACTTTGGTTACAAGCCGGAAATCATACAAACGGATAACGGTGCAGAATTCACGCATTTCAAGAAGACCGACCGCATTCATCCCATGGATGTACTCTGTGATGCACTGGGCATCACCCACCGGCTCATCCGTCCCAGAACTCCCCGGCATAATGGCAAGGTTGAACGGAGCCACCGCAATGACCAGGAAAGATTTTATAATTATCTAAGGTTTTATTGCTATAATGACCTGATTTTACAAATGAAACGCTATTTAAATCGTTCCAACAACATCCCAATGCAAGTACTGGGATGGAAATCCCCAATGGAAAGACGTTTTGAACTGGAAACACTATCATAATGTTGCACATTTGTCTTTTAACATTTATGGTATCATATCGCTTTTTTAGTTTTACAATTTTGGTCTCACATCATTGACTAATGTACATACATAAAAAAGAGCGAAACTTTCGAACAACGAAAGATACATAAACTCCACGAATTGTAATATTTCAAAAATGAAAGTTTCATTTTTTGCAAGAAAACTTTGCTATATCAATATGGCCTCGCCCTATACGAAAAAACTATACAAAAAATCAGAAGGAAAACTTCCTTCTGATACATGATTTCGTTTATTCCATCAGGTAAATACAAATTTTTTGCCCTCTACCGCATCTTTCCATTGAGAATTCTCTCCCCAAAACAAGTAAAAATTTATTTTTTAAAAAACTTTATTATAAGACATGCACCTGCTAAAATCACAATGAGTGCTGCAATTGTACCTCCTAATAGTATTGATATCAGTCCTGCCATAATCTTTTCCTCCCGCCCTTTTACTTAATTAGTATTCCCTTTTTTTAAAAAAGATTACAAAAAAAATGTTAAATCTGACAGTAGGTACATGTAAAATTTTGCCTTAATTATATATATTGTTTACTTATTTTAACTATTTTTATTAAAATCTTGTATTAAAGCAGTTGCACAGGCAAGCTTTGATTTTATGCCATTAAAAAAGGATCTGGCTTAACCAAATCCTTTTAGCAGGGGTGGAAGGAATCGAACCCTCCTCTGGAGTTTTGCAGACTCTTATTCTCCCGATGAACTACACCCCTATCTGCAATTTTGCACAAGGATATTTATACCATAATCCACTAACATTGTCAACCAAAAAGAACAATGCCCGCGCTTTCCTCTTGCTCTTTGGTTCCTTGTGCTTTTCTTTTACCTTATATCTGCTCTTCCGCTTCCTTTATATTATTCACGCCTACCAGTTCTATCCCATCTATCTTGTTAAGCGACTTTACCGACACTGCCGGAAGTATGCACCTTTGAAATCCCAGCTTTTTCGCCTCGAGAACACGCTGTTCTGCCTGTGATACTGCACGAATTTCTCCGGCCAGACCAACTTCCCCAAATACAATGGTATCGGCATCTATCACACGGTTTTTAAAACTGCTGAGCAATGCCATTACCAGTGCCAGGTCAAGGGCAGGTTCATTTATTTTCATTCCTCCGGCTATATTGACATAGGCGTCATAGTCGCCCATCTGTACCCCGATACGTTTTTCGATAACTGCCATCAACAGATTCACTCTGTTGTAATCTGTACCTACGGCTGTTCTCCGCGGCATACCAAAATTTGTGTGAGAAATAAGCGCCTGTACCTCCACCAGTATCGGTCTGGTTCCCTCCATAAGACAAGCTACGGCGCAACCGGAAGCATCTTTTGGTCTTCCGTCCAGCATAAACTCAGAAGGATTCAGCACCTGCTGCAGTCCTTCTTCCCGCATTTCAAATACACCGATTTCATTGGTGGAACCAAATCGGTTCTTTACACCGCGGATTATCCTATAAGAAGCATGTCTGTCGCCTTCAAAATAAAGCACGGTATCCACCATATGTTCCAACACCCGGGGACCGGCAACAACCCCTTCTTTTGTGACATGACCTACAATAAAAACAGAGATGGTATTGCCTTTTGCCAGCTGCATCAAGGCATTTGTAGATTCTCTTACCTGACTTACACTTCCCGGTGCAGAACCAATGTCCTCACGGTATATTGTCTGGATGGAATCAATAACCACAATCTCCGGCTTTAGCTCCATAATGACAGATTCAATAACGTCCAAACTTGTCTCTGCCAGAAGCTGCAAATTCCCGGTAAATTCTCCCATCCGGTTTGCCCGAAGCCGAATCTGTTTTAATGACTCTTCCCCGGATATATATAATATTTTTTTCCCTGCATTGGACATATTACGGCACACCTGAAGAAGCAGCGTTGACTTTCCTATCCCGGGATCACCACCGACCAATGCAAGACCTCCCGGCACAACGCCACCGCCAAGCACCCTGTCCAATTCACTAAATCCGGTAGTAATCCGTTCCTCATCATTCGCTGTGACCTGATTTATTTCCACCGGCTTATTATTCAATGCAGTTCTTCTAATGATATTTGTCTTTGTTCCTACCGGCTCCTCCACAAACGTTCCGACTTCCTTGCAGCCCGGACATTGTCCCAGCCACTTGGCTGATTCATATCCACATTCTTTGCAGAAAAACACAGTTTTATTCGATTTTGCCATTTAACATCCTATCTTTATCAATTCATCAATTAATATTTTCTAATTTATCTTTATTGAAAAAAAGGGAAACCAACACTGTCAGTTTCCCGGTTTTTCTGCCGCTATGCAGCTACAATTTTAACCTGTGTAAGCATTCCCTTTGATAATTCAGCGTCAAATGTAATCTTTCCGCCAACATCTGTTTTGGACACTCCAAGGTCTCTGTCACCAACAACAATCTTGTATTCTTTATTGGATTCAAGTTCTAATGTAATCTGGGTCTGCCCAACGCCATCCACAAAAAAGCTTACTTCGTCTGCTGTTTCCTTAAATACATTTACTGCTGTTCCCGGAATTGATTCATATACGAAAGAACCGTTTCTCTCCAGCTTTGTAATTTGATTGAAGGTTTTAACCTTGTACAGATCTCCTGCCACTTCAAAGTCAGCCAACTTCGTTTTCTGCGGTAAATCATAATTACCAAAACTGATTGAACCGTTGCTTTCTTTTCTGATTAATTCCTTTACTACTGCCATTTCATCCTCCTGTTTATCGTCATATTTTATGACTTCATCTTATTAAAATATTTTTACTGCGCTCTGCGCAATTTTGGTTTTTATAATTCACTTCACTGCTAATAGAATTCATTCATTATTACGCAGCCAAGGTGATTTCATGCGTTATCACACAGTCAATGTGATTTCACTTTCATTGCGTACTGTAAAAGTAACTTCTTTGTTTTTGTAGGAAACAGTAACCTTATCGCCACGCTTTACTTTTGCCGCCAAAACCTCTTCCGCCAAAGCATCCTCTACTTTACTCTGAATCATTCTTCTGAGAGGTCTTGCACCGTATTTTTTATCATAACTTTCTTTTGCCAGTGCAGTTTTCAACGTTTCCGTAAATTTTAAGTCGATGTCCATTTGTGCCTTGACCTGTTTTGCCAATGAGCGAAGCATAATGTTTACAATACTTCTCACATCTTTCTGAGTCAATGCATGGAATACAATAATCTCATCGATCCTGTTAATGAATTCCGGTTTGAACATCTGCTTAACCTCTTCCATAACATTTGACTTCATTTTTTCATAATCCTGCTTTTCGGAAATGTCTTTGTTGAAACCTAAATGCTTTGGATCGATAATTCTGCTTGCTCCCGCATTGGAGGTCATAATAATAATTGTATTTTTAAAGCTTACTTTTCTACCTTTGGAATCTGTAATCTGTCCGTCATCCAGCACCTGAAGCAATATGTTAAAAACATCCGGATGCGCCTTTTCAATTTCATCAAAAAGCACTACGGAATATGGGTTGCGCCGTACCTTATCACTAAGCTGACCGCCCTCTTCAAATCCCACATATCCCGGTGGTGAACCGATAAGCTTTGAAACACTGTGTTTTTCCATGTATTCAGACATATCAACTCTGATCATAGCGCTCTCCGAGCCAAAAACCGCCTCTGCAAGCGTCTTGGATAATTCCGTTTTTCCCACACCGGTCGGTCCCAGAAACAGAAAAGAACCAATTGGTCTGTTTGGATTTTTAAGTCCCACACGACCTCTTCTCACTGCCTTTGCCACTGCCGTAACTGCCTCAGACTGTCCCACAACCCTCTTATGAAGGACTGATTCCAGCTTTAATAACCGTTGTTGCTCGTTCTTGCCCAACTTTGTCACCGGAATACCTGTCCACATGGATACAATTTCTTCAATTGCGTTTTCTCCCACAACAGGTCTGTATGCTTTTTCGGTTCCTTCCCATTTTGCCACAGCTCTGTCCAGCTTTTCCTGCTCCCTGTCAAGCTCTTTCTTTATGGATGCTGCTGTTTTAAAATCAGAATGGCGGATACACATTTCCAGCTCCAGATTTAACTCTGCAATTTGTATTTCCCCGTCTCTGACTGCCTTTGGTTTTGGCACTTCCTTGATTCGAATCTTAGAACATGCCTCATCAATTAAATCAATTGCTTTGTCAGGCAGATTTCTGTCATTAATATATCTGGTAGAAAGCTTTACTGCCGCCTCAATAGCCTCGTCTGAAATCGTCACATTGTGAAACTCTTCATATGCATGTTTCAATCCTTTCAGTATGTTTACCGCCTCTTCTTCCGTAGGCTCTTCTACTGTGACCGGCTGAAATCTGCGTTCAAGAGCTGCATCCTTTTCGAAATATTTTCTGTATTCGGCAATGGTTGTGGCGCCAATTACCTGCAAATGCCCTTTTGTCAAAGATGGCTTCAAAATATTTGAAGCATCCATGGAACCTTCCGCGCCGCCTGCGCCGATAATGGTATGAATTTCATCTATAAAAAGGATAACATTCCCGGAATCTTCTACTTCATCAATGATTTTTTTCAGGCGCTCCTCAAACTCTCCTCTGTACTTAGAGCCTGCCACTGCCCCTGAAAGATCCAGACTGATAAGCCGTTTTCCCATCATTGTCTTTGGTACCATACCCTCAACGATCTTTTGGGCAATCGCCTCAACAATGGCAGTTTTTCCCACACCCGGTTCACCAATCAGGCATGGATTATTTTTTGTTCTTCGGCTGAGAATTTGAATAATTCTCTGTATTTCATTGTCTCTGCCGACAACCGGATCCAGTTGATTTGCCTGCGCTGCTTTCGTCAAGTCACTTCCGTAATGATCCAAAGTCGGGGTAAGGGACTGTTTGCTTTCACCTTTTCCCCGCCTATCCGACTTAATATATTGTTTTATTTCACTTGTGTCGCGATTTGTCAATTTTAATATATCAACACATATCTTCTTCATACTGATTCCAAAACTTGCAAGAATACAGTATGCCTCACATTCTGCATCTGCAATTATGGCTAACAATATATGTTCTGTGCCTATCTGTGGTAATCCCTGTTTTGATGCCTCCACTTCTGCTCTTCCCAAAAGCATATGTGCTCTGGAAGTCGGCGGTATGTTTCGATTTCTTCCCTTTGTGCGTATCTGGGATTTAATTCCCATATCATCTTCTATCGCCTTTATAATATCATCATATACAAGATTATAATTGTACAAAATATTGGCAGCAACACCGTCTGTAACTTTTGCCAAACCGGCTAATATATGTTCTGTCCCAATGTAACTCATCCCAAGATTTATGGCTGCCTCTTTTGCATACCCTATTGCTTCTATGGTCTGTTTGGTAAACTTATTACCTTCCATTACATATCCTCCATAATCACTTATTTCGGTTCACAGTATAACTTAAAAATATGTCCATTGTATAAACTATTTTTTAAGTTACTAATATCCCAGACCCTGCAGCCTGGGATATTATTCTCTAGTTTAAATCAATAAATTCAAAATCATCATCCTCATCCTCCGTATCCTCCGGAAGCATTGACTTCAATGTTTCTTTCAAATCTTCTTCCGCTTTCTGCTGAGCCTCTTCCATGTTTTTTTCTATTTCTTCCGGTGATACAGAAGCCGGTTCATCATCAGAAATATCAATAAGCACTTCATCTTCGTCTTCTATTTCGCCCCCATAAAATCCTTCTTCGGATTCCTTATCAGAACCAAAAGTCGGCTCATCTCCATAACCTCTGTCGCTAACTGTTTTTCTGCCAAAATGTCTGCGCCTAGGTATTTCTTTTATTTCATCAACATTATCAATATCATCTATATCCGCAAACTCTTCTGCCATTTCTTCCGGTTGCTCTGCTATTCCAACACCATTCGTCGGCAGTTCTTCTTCCGCAATCTTATCTTTGCCCTTTTTTTCTTCTGTGTCCTCTTGGTTCTCAGAATTTTTGTCATTATTATTCTTGTCTTTTTTTCCTGATTTGATTTTTTTTACTTTTTTATTGATTGCAAGATTAATCACTACAAAAATCAGAATAATAATTATAACCACAAGACCGCAGATTATTTTTAACAGCATATTATATTTGTCTACCAGACTGTTGTATTTATCCTGAAGACTGTCATATGCTTTATTTGCCGCTTCCATCTGCGTATTTGCATCGGATGAGACAAGATATCTCTGGAAGCATTTTTCATTATCATCATAACTGTAAAGAGATGTATCACCATTCCAATTCATCGCATAAACAAGGTACATTCCCTCTTCTTCATCGAGAACCCACGCGCTTACTTCCTGATCAATAATTGTGACCGTCTTTTTTTCATAATTGCTCAACAATTTGTCTGTTTCATCAGGATTTACAATTGTATACATTCTGCTCTTTATCTGAATGTTATGCATTTCATAAAATTCATCATTTTCAGAATCATAGATATAAAAACCTTCTGTTTCATCATTGTAAAGATAAAATGCTGTCAGATCCTTTACTTCGCCTTTTATACATGGATATTCTTCTCCATTGTATTCAGCAGTAGATCTTTCAAATCCTTCCGGTATCAAGCTTTTCTGTATAGAAGAGGATATCTTCATCTCAGTGTCATCAACTGTTACCGTTGTGTCTTCGCCATTTTTTTTTGTACCTGACGTGCCTGAATTACCTGTACTTTCCGAACTCTCATATGTTGCCTCTTCTTCCGCTGTAAGTTTCGTTGTATTCAGTTCATATCTGGCAGTAGCTCCTGCCTGAGACGTTACAACAACTGCCGTATAATTTGTGCCGAAGTCCATTACTGTATTAATTCCATCCTTCTCAATGGCCCATGTGGATGTTGCATCTGCAGGCTCGGCCTCGATTTCAATGGATACAGTGTCTGACATAACCGTTAAATCATACGTGTATGTAGTTGAACTGAAATCCATACTGACTTCTGTTCTCTCACCCGCTGAATCCACCGCATATACAGTCATAGATTCTAAATCTGTCGTTGTGTCTGCGCTTACTGCTACACTCATTGCTGTTAACATCATGGATAATGTTGCAACGAAAGTAATCAATGTCCTTAACTTTTTCATATCAATACCTTCCTTATCTCTCAGATTGTTTGTATCTTCTTATGCTTCATCTATCGCTTTTCCAATATCATTTCTCATATATTTATTTTCGAAATCAATCAACTTCGTTGCTTCATACGCATTAGCTCTCGCTTCTTTTAAGTCTGCTCCCTTTGCCGTGACGCCTAGAACTCGACCGCCATTTGTCACAATCTTATCACCGTCCCGCTTTGTTCCGGCATGAAATACATAATAACCTTCTTTGGTATCAAAGTTTTCCAGTCCCTTAATTTCAAACCCTTTTTCATAGGAAACCGGGTATCCGTCACTGGCGAGAACTACACAAACTGCGGCATTATCTTCAAACTGTAATTCAATCTGATCCAGATTGCCGTCAATACATGCTTCAAACACTTCAACAATATCATTTTTCATTCTCGGCAAAACTACCTGGGCTTCAGGATCTCCAAATCTTGCATTATATTCCAATACTTTAGGTCCTTCGTCGGTCAGCATTAACCCGAAGAATATAATTCCCTGAAACGCCCTTCCCTCTGCTGCCATTGCATCCACAGTCGCCTGGTATATATATTTTTTGCAGAATTCATCCACTTCTTCTGTATAAAAAGGACTTGGAGAAAATGTTCCCATTCCTCCCGTGTTCAGTCCCTGATCACCGTCCTTTGCTCTCTTATGGTCCTGAGCTGACGTCATAATCTTTATTGTTTTTCCATCCACAAATGAGAGAACGGAAACTTCACGTCCTGTCATAAATTCTTCTATTACAATCGTATTTCCCGCGCTTCCGAATTTTCTATCCAGCATCAATTCTTTGACGCCATCCATGGCCTCTTCCTTCGTGTTGCAGATAAGGACGCCTTTTCCCAGAGCAAGACCGTCAGCTTTAAGTACAATCGGATACTTGGAAGTTTCAAGATATTCCATCGCTGCTTTGGGCGAATCAAAATTCTCATATGCAGCAGTCGGAATATTATATTTCTTCATCAAATCCTTTGAAAATGCCTTTGAGCCCTCCAGAATTGCAGCGTTCTTTCTCGGTCCGAAAACTCTGAGCCCTTCCGCTTCAAACACGTCAACAATTCCACCCACAAGGGGATCATCCATTCCTACAACAGTCAAATCTATTTCTTTTTCTTTTGCAAATTGCGCTAATTTTTCAAATTCCATCGCCCCAATGTTTACACATTCCGCTATCTGTCCAATACCTGCATTTCCCGGAGCACAATATATCTTATCAACTTTAGGGCTCTTTGCCACTGCGAACGCAATCGCATGTTCTCTTCCACCGCTTCCTACAATTAATACTTTCATATGTAACCTCTCTCTTTTCTAAACATCGCTACGCTTTATATTTTCCCATTTGCAATATCATTAATGGCCCTGGGAAGAATCTTCCATTCCGCTTGTTCCATTACGCGCTTCTGGAGTATCTCCGGAGTATCTCCCGGCAATACTTCAACGGCTTTCTGATAGATAATCGGACCCGTGTCTGTCCCCTCATCCACATAATGAACCGTGGCACCGGTTATTTTCACTCCGCGCTCTAACGCCTTTTCGTGAACATGTAATCCATAAAAGCCTTTCCCGCAAAAAGACGGAATAAGGGATGGGTGAATGTTTATAATTTTGCTTGGGTATTTCCGAATCAATTCCGGCGGAAGTACCACAAGGAATCCTGCCAGGACAATCAAATCCAGACGATAAGAATCAATCGTTTCAATCAACGCCTTATTAAATTCTTCCCTGCTTTCGTAATCTTTTATACAGATACTTTCCGCTGCAATTCCATTTTCTTTTGCTCTGGTTAAAGCATATGCATCTTTTTTATTACTGATTACTACTTCCAGGCTTACATTGGTAATATCACCGCTCTTAACAGCATCGATAATTGCCTGGAGATTGGTTCCTCCACCGGAAACTAACACGCCAACTCTTAACATAGCTCTACTCCCTTTTCTCCTGCTTCAACCTCTCCAAGTCTGTAACATGTTTCCCCTGCCGCTTCCAGCGCTTTCATGGTTCTGTCAGCATCCGCCGGATCAATGGCAAGTACCATGCCAATGCCCATGTTAAAAGTATTATACATCATTTCTTCTGCAATATCGCCCTCTTTTGCAAGGAGCTTAAAGATTGCCGGGACTTCGTATCTGTCTTTGTATATTACAGCCTTTACGCCATCCGGTAACATTCTCGGAATATTTTCATAAAAACCGCCGCCGGTAATATGACTGCATCCTTTGATAGTAACCCCTGCTTCTTTTACGCTTTTTAAAGCCTTAACATAGATTCTTGTAGGTGCAAGCAATGCTTCGCCTAATGTTTTCCCCAATTCCTCATAATAGGTATTCAGTGACGCTTCTGTCATTTCAAACACTTTTCTGACGAGAGAAAAACCATTACTATGTACTCCGGAAGAAGCAATACCGATTAAAACGTCTCCCGGCTGAATGTTTTCTCCTGTTATCAAATCTTTTCTGTCAACTACGCCCACTGCAAACCCTGCCAGATCATAATCATCTTCCGGCATAAGTCCCGGATGTTCTGCTGTCTCGCCGCCTACCAGGGCAGCTCCCGACTGCTTACATCCTTCTGCCACACCGCTCACAATCGTTGCAATCTTTTCCGGATAATTCTTGCCACAGGCTATATAATCGAGAAAAAACAGCGGTTCACCACCGGAGCAGGCAATATCATTGACACACATCGCAACGCAGTCAATGCCAATTGTGTCGTGCTTATTCATAACAAAAGCTAATTTAACCTTTGTGCCGCAACCATCTGTTCCCGATAATAATACAGGCTCTTCCATATCTTTAATCATGCTCATATCAAAAGCACCGGCAAATCCGCCAATGCCTCCCAATACCTCCGGTCGCATGGTTTCCTTAACATGTTTTTTCATAAGTTCCACCGACTTGTAACCTGCCTCAATATCCACGCCTGCTTTCTTGTAATCCATAATCCATCTCCTTTAATAATTTTTATATCCCACTTCATCCAGTCTTTGAGCCTTTTCCACCACCGACTGTTTCATTTCCTCACTATATTTTTTAAGCTTTTCCAAAACTTCACTGTCTGATGTTGCAAGAATCTTCGCCGCAAGAATTCCCGCATTCTGTCCACCGTTAATTGCTACTGTGGCAACCGGAATTCCCGATGGCATCTGCACGATGGAATATAAAGAATCCACACCGCCCAGATCGGATGTTTTCATAGGTATTCCGATAACCGGCATTGGGAATAATGCTGCACACATTCCCGGAAGATGTGCTGCCTTTCCTGCACCTGCTATTATAACCTTAATTCCTCTTTCTTCTGCACCCTTTGCCCATTCAAAAAATATATCAGGCTCTCTGTGTGCTGAAATAATAGTCATCTCATAATTAATGCCCATCTCCTCTAAAAACTCTGCCGCTTTACTCATTACAGGCAAATCTGAATCGCTGCCCATTACAATACCTACTTTCGCCATATTTCTCTCCTTTTCGCTAAAAATGTTATAAATTTAACATATCATTTTACATTGTACCTACAAAAAGAAATGTAGTCAACGCATTTCACATTTTATTTATGCCGTTTTTTTCTTATTTTTCAAAGGCTTCGTTTAATAACTCCGTGCCTTCCAATACAAACCTTCCGTCTCTGATAATATAAACTTCTTCCCCTTCTTTGGTAACGGCTGTGATTTCTCCCAATTCATCATAGGGAATCGTAATATCCGTGTGACAACCAAAGTAAGCTTTTGAAACATCTGTTTTCCGCAGGGCGGAAATTTCATTCTCTCTTGCCACAATTTCTTTCCCGTCCGGGTTATAGGTCTTTACATCTTCCTGCCAACTGTAACATGTATCCCCCACCGCAAAGTGCGGACCCATTTTTTCGACAATAAGTATCGGAAGTTTATAGACAACATCATACTTATTTGCAATGACATAAGCCGTTGTGTTTGTTCCGATTGCAAACTCTCCAATTGGAAGCGTGTCATGGTTAAACATTACATTTTCTTTAATATATTTTTTATTCTCTTCTTCTGTGTCAAAATTCTTACAGGTATAGTCTTTTATTTTCCCATCTTCGAAGGTAATCTGCAAATCCTTATACTTCAGCTCATTCAGATATACCTGGCTTACATGAAGAATTCCGTTTGTCCCTGCAAGTTTTGGAGAAGTAAACACTTCGCCGAGCGGAATATTTACATCTGCCAGACAATTTTCAAAGTTTGTTTCCTTTAACGGATTTTTTAATTCATGCATCTGAACATTTAAATATGTTTGATTCTCTCCGCGTCCCACAACTCTTACATAATCTGCCTTATCCAGTGCATCAATCAGCTTCTGCTGGACAACGCCATATTTCTCAGGATCCAGTGTATTAATTTTCACTGTCTCCTGAAACATTTCTTCAAAATTGTCACCAAATTCCGGAATCGGAAAAGCAATAATCGTAAAGCTTCTCTCTTCTCCCCTGATATAATCCTGCACAATTCTCTGATATTCCGTCATGTATTCAACTTTGAGTTTTTGCTGTTCATCGCTCAACTGATATGCCTGCTTTTTATTTTCCGGCGCAAAAGGCGTCTCGCCAAAAATTTCTATAACTGCAGGGCCTGCCATCATGGCTGCGACATCTTTTCTGCTTTCGTAGGACTGTCTTGCCACTTCCAGTTTTCTCTTTACATATGCTTTATCAAGATACAATGCTTCATCAAACTTATGGTCGAACCAATATTGTTTATTTGGCATCGTTGTGGTATATCCCCCCGGATAAATTACCGGCTTCAATCCCATGTCCGCAAAATTCTTAATTGCAGCTCTGATAATTCTCTCAAATCCGATATTATACCGAATATCGACAGTACCTTTCTTGGAAAGGTCTTTGCCGGTATTAATAAACCCTATTCTGTAACCTTCCGTGTAAACCTTCGCCAGTCTGTCTATTTCCTCCTGACCGAGGCTGTTGAGATATTTTGCCATGCCTGTCTCATTGGGACCTATATGCTCACCATATCGATAAAGATATCGTATATCTTCCAAATCACTGTTCATAACAATATCCACTGCAAATATGTTGTCCGGATTGATTCTGTCATCCACCATGTAATCCACAAATATTTCCGTATTGTCTTTTTCAAAAGAATAGACTGTCTCTTCTATATCTTTATATTGAACCTCATTCCTGTTCTCAAAGTAATTATATATTTCAATAAACAATTCCATCTGCAGAACCGCCGGCTCCGGTCTTTTCATATATATATACCGAAGTATTTCTCTGTTTTTCGTATACAGATAGCAAAGCAACTGCCCATACTCCTGTCCCAGTACACTGACCGCATACTCCGGATTTGCATAGCTTGTCTCATAATTTTCTTTATAAATTTCAGAATAAGATCGGGCATTGATTTCTTCTAATTGCTCTAAGGAAAGTATTTCCATTTCTCCGGATTGAATCAATTGGTTGATTTTGTCAACCCCTATAATAAATACTGCTGCTTTTTGAAAATAATCCCTGAAAGGCTTTTCTACAGTTTCTTCCTCCGGTATCTCTTTAATTCTGTTTATCGCAATGTTATATCTCTCTAAAATAATGTCCATATCCGCCTCCAAAAGCACTCTACATAAAAAGAACTATACATAAATCAGATACATTCCCAGAATGCCAATCCATATCACCGCATTGCAGATTGTTCCGATATATGTATATCGAAGAAATTTATTCTCTTCCTTAAAACTGTTAATCCCAATTACAAATCCAATAGCTGCACTGGCAAAGACAGCCAGCATTATCACGCCCGCATAAATTCCTGCATTTCCCTTTTTCACAATGGAAATTGCAATCGTCAGTATTATTGCGATGATATTACACAAACCTATCAGGGAAGATGTTCTTCCCCCTTTTGTATATTTCTTCAGCGGGATTCTCCGTGCTTTTTTTTCTTCTCTCTTTTCTTTTCTCTGCTCTGCTTTTTTTCTAATCATTTTTCAAATCTCCAAAAGGACTGTCTTTTTTTCTCCACTTTAGGGATTTCTCTATATATGTTTTCTGATTTTTGTAAATTTTAATACAATATATCCCAATAAACCGCCAATTGTATTCAGCAATATGTCATCCACATCAAATGCCCCCACCTTTGTCACCAACTGTGCTGTTTCAATCAGCATACTAAACAGCATTGTAAGTAATGTCACACTTACAATATTTTTAAACACTTTCCTTCTTGAAACTGTCGGCAGTAAAAAACCAAAAGGCATAAAACACACTACATTCCCCAATAAATTGACTATGGTAATATGCCAGCCATAGGCATGTCTCATTTCCCAAAACCGTTTGATTTCCTTAAACAATGTGAGATTATATCTGTATTCGTCACTTATCATGGTTCTGTCCAATGTTTCTGAGAAAAACATAAAGTACAGTGCCAGCAACAAATATATCACAAATAATACTCTTCCACAGAAGCGTACCTTTCTAGCTGTTTTTTTCAATGTTATTCTCCTGACTATTTCGCACCATATATTTCATAATATTTATCAATTGCTGCTTTAATTTCGTCATCGATAACAACTCTGCCGTTACACTCCTTATTGTAAAGGTGTTCTACAACATCTGCCATAGAAACAATTGCATTTGCGGCAAATCCGTATTTTTCCTGTATTTCCTCCAATGCGCTCTTGTCGCTGTCACGCCCTTTTTCCATTCTGTTCAGGGAAACCATAAGTCCCAGAATTTCTACATCACCCTGCGCCTTAATAATAGGGAATGTTTCTTCGATTGACTTACCGGATGTGGTTACATCTTCAATCATTACGACTCTGTCGCCATCTTTTATTGGACTTCCAAGAAGAATTCCTGCATCACCGTGATCCTTCGCCTCTTTTCTGTTGGAACAGTATTTAATTTCCTTTCCATACAATTCGCTGAAAGCGATACATGTGGCTACACCGATAGGTATTCCCTTGTAAGCCGGTCCAAACAATATGTCAAAATCATCTCCGTAATGATCGTGAATTGCCTTTGCATAGTATTGTCCCAATTTATGCAACTGTGAACCTGTTACATAAAGTCCTGCATTCATAAAAAATGGTGACTTTCTTCCGCTCTTTAAAGTAAATTCACCAAAGCGTAATACGTCACTTTCCACCATAAATTCTATAAATTCCTGCTTATATGCTTCCATTATATTTATTCTCCTTTATTTTATAGGCTTTTTGCCCTTTTTAGCTTTCCATTTATGAATTTTCCCATTTGTGCCTTCTTCCCAATGTAAAATACTAAGGAATGAACCATCAAATATCTTTTTTATCTTACCACGAAAATCCGACTTTCACAATCCGTTAAAAAAATGTATTTTACATTGAGTCAACCTTTTTGTACTCATATTTAATCCTTTTTCAAAAAGTCTATTTTACATGATTTGATCAAGCAACCATTTATCTAATTTTCCTTTATGTGCATACAACCTATTTCCAATTCTGACGTGTAAGATATGAAACTATATTCATAAATCTGTAATTGGTATTTAATTGTTTAATGTGTTCAATATCCGGTAAAAGAAATTCACCAAAAAACGTTCACATACTTGCAAATATATACAAGTATATGAACGTCTTTCATCTTTCTAGATGCATAAAAATGCCATTGTTATCACTAGCTTTTATGTGAAAATTGATTATCTACATTACTCAAACGCTTCTTCATCTACAGTTACCGTGTCTGCAAATTCCGGTTTTACTATCTTTTCACATCCCTTAAAGGCATATCTGTCAATTCTCTTCAAGGTAGATGGAAAGTTAATTGTTTCTAAATTTACACACCCGGAAAACTGTTCATCTCCGATTCTTTTGGTTCCTTCTGCAAGGATTACTTTTTTCAGATTTTTACAATTTGAGAAATCTACCATTCTCTTGTACGCCTTCTTGAATATAACCTTTTTTAAAGATTCACATTCAGAAAAAGCTCCTTCTCTTCCACTAACTCTTCCTTCTATTACTATCTTTTTTAGATATTTATTTTTATAAAAAGCACATACATCTACAACTTTTATACTTTTTGGTATTGTATATTTTGTTCTCGACTTTCTAGCTACCGGATACACATATAATTTCTTCATATTTTTAGAACATAATGCTCCTTTATATATGGTAAACTTTTTGTTACCCTTTGCAACTTTAATGCTTTTAAATCCTGTACATGAACTAAATGCAAATTCGTCTATTTGCTTTAACTTTTTGTTGATAGTTATTTTTTCTAAGCTCTCACATCCCATAAATGCGCCATTCCAGATTCTCTTTAAACTCTTTGGCAAATTAATCTTCTTCAAATTTATGCAGCCACTGAACGCATATTGTCCTATTTCTTTTACTGAATCAGGCAAAATCACTTTTTCAATATTTTTCTTGTCCGTAAAACCTTCTACAATTTCAACCCCATCCGGCACACTAACTTCATTCTCATCTCCCGTATATTCTACAAGAACTTTCTGTCCAAAGTCGTTTGTGTTAATGACAAAATCTGATGACGCCGAAACTTTGGTCGATAGTAAAATACTACACATTACCAATATTGTTAAAAACATTCCATAAAATATTTTTCTATTCCGCATATTCTACATCTCCTTTTTTTAATGTGGCTAATTCACCAAATGTACTTGCATCATATGTATCCTGTTTCTGTGCATATTGTACTAATTTATGTAATCTGAATGTTTCAGTAAATTCCATTTTCCGTTTTTCTTTACATATATTATTTGATATCTCAATCCTAACGCTTACACTATTTATAATAAATTATAATAGTTAGGATTTTTCCTTAGCTACCACAAAATCAAATTTCGACTTTATTATTCTCATCAATTATATTATTTTTCACATTTACAGTTAAATCATTTTCAGTCATTGATAAATTCAATTCTCCGGTACTATTTTCCATAGTACTAGCACTTTCACCTGTAGTTTTTCCTATCTTGCTACTGCATGCACTCAGTATTACAGCTAATGAAACTATCATTGTTATTAAAATTATGTTCTTCATCTAACTTCCCTCCTAATCATATAATGTGTTTATTCCACTGTTATCTAATAAAAATATAACGTCTATAGTCCAGACACATTATGAACATATAGACGTTATTCTTCTTCGATAATTGTCTCATTTTTTACAGACCTTCACAATCTTTTTAATATAATATTTTTTAATAAAAAACGTTTATATACTCAACAATATGCCACATATCGATAATGCAGCATGCCGACACCTTTATAATGTTTTATTCCTTTGTCCTTTATTGTCATACCGTTTCTTACGGCAACATTTTGAGATGCTATATTTGTATCCCTTATAATAGAGCATACTTCATCCGCTTTCAATATTTCAAACGCGTACTTCTTACAGGCTCTTGCTGCTTCAGTGGCATACCCCTTATGCCAGTACAACCGCTCAAAAAGATAACCTATCTCAAGCACCTCTTCATCTTTCCATGGTTGCATGGTAAGTCCGCATTGACCAATCATTTCATTCGTTTTTTTCAGAATGACCGCCCATAAACCAAAATGCCATTTTTGATAACGGGAAATTTGTCTATCCAACCATTCCTGCACTTCGTCATCACGAAACGCTCCTTCGTAGGCATACATAGCTTCTTCATCCTGTAATGTCCTGCATAAAGATTTAAAATCAGACTGATTCATCTCTCGCAAATACAATCTTTCTGTTTCAAGTATCATATCACTAGCACCTCAAATTTTAATTTGTTTGGGGAAAGACTTCTTGCTGTTCAATCCTTAACTTTTCATCGGATTTTTATTTCTGCATCCTACATTTTTTCATAGCATAAAACACATAACTGTAATCCTCGGAATTTCTCTCGTACAAATCGGCTTCCTCACGCAAAGACGTAACAAGCTCCATCGCTTCCTCTATATCGCCATATTCCTCGGCTATTCTGTCCAGATTCTTTCTTAAAGGGTTATAATAGTTTTCTGTCCAATCCGTAACCGGGCAAATAAAATATCCTTGCGGCACATATCCTGCCCCCTCTATCTGTTTTATCTTATTTGAAATAAAATCCATCTGTGAATATGCCGCATTCCAAAAGGATCTGCTCTCCTTAGAGGGATTGTCTGTAATCCAACTGATTTCACTGCAAATAAGATATCCTTCAGACTTTAAAAACCGTTTCCAATCCCTTAAGCCGTTGGAAAATCCTGCGATATATATGGAGCCTTCTGCCCAAATCAAATCAAAATAACCATCCGGAAAACTCATCTCAAACATCGACATCACTTCCCCATGCACCCTGTCTGAAACTCCTCTCTGTTTTGCTGTTTCATTTAATGTGTCAATATGAGGTTTGTGAATGTCAATAGCAGTTATTTCTGCCTCCGGATAATTTTCTGCCAGCAAGAGTGTGTGCGCTCCTATTCCACACCCGATGTCCAATATCTTGAGCTCCTTTCCTTTCGGCTTGTACATTTTCATTGCCCGCAGTGTTGATTCTGTGCTTCCCGGTGCAAAACGCGTCATTCCATCAAAAGCCTGATAAAAATATTCTTTCATTTTTAAATTAAATACCTCTCGCTCTAACGCTGTTAATCCGACAAATATTTTTTATAATAAACTTTACTTCACAAGACCTACAAGTTCGTTAATATCACGAACTCCATGTCTTATCATATAATCCTCTATCTCATCAATCACTTCCATTGTGGTATTTGGATTGTTGAAATTTGCCGTGCCCACAGAAACTGCCGTAGCTCCTGCCAAAATAAATTCTAAGGCATCTTTTGCATTTGCAATGCCTCCCATACCAATAATCGGAATATCAACGGAATTTGCAACTTGATATACCATTCTGACCGCTACCGGCTTGATAGCAGGACCGGATAATCCACCGGTTTTATTTGCCAGCACAAATTTCTGTTTTTCCACATCAATCTGCATACCTGTTAATGTATTGATGAGTGAAAGTGCATCCGCTCCACCGGCTTCTGCTGCCTTTGCCATCACCGTGATATCTGTAACATTCGGACTTAACTTCATAATTACAGGTTGCTTTGCCACTTTCTTTACGGCTCTTGTGATGTCCTCAACAGCCTTAGGATCCTGACCAAAAGCGATACCACCGTGCTTTACGTTGGGACAGGAAATGTTAATTTCTAACATGTCAACTTTTTCATCTCCTAATTTTTCCACCACATCTACGTAATCTTCCGTAGTTCTTCCACAAACATTGACAATAATCTTTGTATCATATTTCTGCAGATAAGGAATGTCTCTTTTTGCAAACACTTCATATCCCGGATTTTGCAGTCCTACCGCATTTAACATTCCGCCGTAAGTCTCTGCAATTCTCGGTGTGGGATTTCCCTCCCATGGGATATTTGCAACCCCCTTGGTCACAACTGCTCCCAGTCTGTTTAAATCAACAAACTCACCATATTCGGCTCCGGAGCCAAATGTTCCGGAGGCAACCATAACCGGATTTTTAAACTCCACACCTGCAATATTTACTTTTGTACTTATATTTTTAACTTCAGATTTGATTTCATTGTTCATTACAGTTCAACCTCCTCTGCCAAAAATACAGGACCATCCTTACAAATTCTCTTATTATTGACATTTGTGTGATGGTCTTTTTCTTTTGATTTGCACACACATGCAAGGCATGCCCCAATACCACATGCCATTCTCTCCTCAAGAGATATCTGGCACTCAATCCCCTTTGCCAAAGCGTACTCTTTAACGGCTTTCAGCATTGGCGTTGGTCCGCAGGCATAAATAACGTCCCCTTTCACAGACTGCTCTTTGATTGCATCGATAACTGTTCCTTTCGTTCCTGTGCTTCCGTCTTCCGTCGCAATAAATAAAGTTCCATTTGCTTTCAATTCATCTGTCAGAAAGAGTTCATCCCGGTATCCTGCCACAATCTGAACTTCTGCTTTGTCTTTCAACGCTTCTGCCAATTGAACCATAGGCGGAATACCAATGCCTCCGCCAATAAGAACTGCCTTCTTTCCGGCTCTCTGCATAAACCCGTTGCCAAGAGGTCCCATTATTTCAATATCATCTCCGGCTTTGTATGTGGACATTTCTTCTGTTCCGCCGCCAACGACTCTGTAAACAATGCGAAGGGTTCCTTCTTTTTTATTTATCTGACAAATACTGATGGGTCTTGGAAGCAGTTTTGTCTTATCTTTGCAATAAACTGAGATAAACTGGCCTGCCACAGCCGTACTTGCGGCAGTTGTTTTTATCCACATGCTATAAACACCTGTTCCAATACATTCCTGACTGATAACTTTTGCAATTTCCTTTTGTTTCATGTTTATATTTCCTTCCATTTTGGACCTGTCTGATTAAAATATTGAATTAATATCTTCTATCATATCAATCACTGCCTGCCTTGATGCATCTGCGTAATTTTCCGCTCCAAATTTAGCATACTTGTCATCTTTATAAGCACAGATAATACCTCTGGAAGAATTAACGATTGCTCCCAGACCGTCTGCATTAAAGTAAGGTTTTAATCCCTCGGCAGTTCCTCCCTGTGCTCCGTATCCCGGCACAAGAATATAACTCTTTGGCATAATTTTTCTGAGTACCTTGCCCATTTCCGGATATGTTGCACCTACCACTGCTCCAATATAACTGTAATCATCACCCATGTGGTCTTCACCCCACTTTGCGACCTGCTCGCCTACCCACTCATAAAGCGGTCTCCCATCAATTAATCTATCCTGAAATTCTCCGCTGGACGGATTTGATGTTTTCACTAATATGAACAGACCTTTATTTTCCTCCTTACATACATCTACGAAAGGCTTGATTCCATCTGTTCCAAGGTACGGATTGACTGTGGCGAAATCTTCGTCAAACAATGAATATGTATTGTTCCCTACCCGGATTTTTCCTAAATGTCCGGTGGCATATGCGGCTGATGTAGAGCCGATATCACCTCGTTTCACATCGCCAATCACAATCAAATCTTTTTGCTTTGCGTAATTTACCGTTTTTTGAAACGCCGCAAGTCCCGGCACACCAAACTGCTCATACATGGCAATCTGAGGTTTCACTGCCGGAATCAGATCATACGTTGCATCTATAATCCCTTTATTATACTGCCATATCGCCTCTGCCGCACCTTCCAGTGTCTCTCCATATTCTTCGAAGGCCTTCGTTTGAATATGTTCCGGAACATAACCGAGCATTGGATCCAGTCCCACTACAACCGGTGCATTTGTTTCTTTAATCTTTTTTACTAACTTATTAATCATGATAAACTACCTTTCCATTTAAAATTGTATACTTCACTTTTCCGCTGACTTTCTTTCCGCCAAAAGGCGTATTCTTTCCCTTCGAGACAAAATCTTCAGGGTTTATCATCCACTCCTGGTCGGGATTTATAATTGTAACATCCGCAATGCTTCCTTCATTTAATGTTCCCTTATCTATCCTGAGGACTTTCGCCGGATTGTAACTCATTTTTGCCGCCATCTGCATTGGTGTAATATGTCCCGGCTTTACAAGATTGGTTATGGTCAATGCCACGGATGTCTCCAGCCCGACAATTCCAAAAGGTGCCTTTGTCAAATCCCTTGCTTTTTCCTCCGCACTGTGAGGCGCATGGTCGGTGGAAATAACATCCATTATGTCTTCACTTAAACCCTTTATCAACGCTTCCATATCTTCTCTTGCACGAAGCGGTG